>JBFZEY010000034.1:0-5200 GCA_041306625.1 Spirochaetota bacterium
TTCGCGAAAGCCCGCGCGCGCTCGTTTGATCGCCTCCACGACCATCTCGATCGCGGCGCCCTGCCCGAAGATCCGCGCCTTAAGCCCGGTTTCCAGGTCGCGCAGCCTTTCGACCTCGGACGAGGACACGTTCTTTTCGGGGACCTTCGCCATCTTCGCCACCACGCGCTCGACATCGGCGGTTTCTATGCGAATCGTCGTGTCGTCGGCGCCGTTCATTCGCGCGAAGGCACCGGCCTCGTCGATGACGTCGATCGCCTTGTCGGGAAGGTGGCGGTCGGTCACGTAGTTGGCCGAAAGCTCGGCGGCCGCGCGCAGCGCCTCCTCCGAATACTCGACCTCGTGGTATTCCTCATAACGCGACTTGAGCCCCTTGATGATGAGCACCGTGTCCTCTATGGTCGGTTCGTTCACCTCTATCTTCTGAAAGCGCCGTGAGAGCGCCCCGTCCTTTTCGAAATATTTGCGGTATTCATCGTACGTGGTCGAGCCGACGCAGCGAAGCTTCCCGGTGGCGAGCGCCGGCTTCAGGATGTTCGACGCGTCCATGGAGCCGCCGGACACGGCCCCGGCCCCGACAATGGTGTGGATCTCGTCTATGAAGAGAATGACGTTCTTCCGCTTCTGGAGTTCGGCGAGCACGCGCTTCATGCGCTCCTCGAAATCGCCCCGGTAACGGGTGCCCGCCAGGATCGCCCCCATGTCGAGCGAATAGATGCGGGCCTCCCGGAGGGCCTTCGGCACCTTCCCTTCCGCTATGAGCTGGGCAAGCCCCTCGGTAATCGCCGTCTTTCCCACGCCGGGGTCGCCCACGTGAATGGGATTGTTCTTGAAGCGCCTGCAGAGCACCTGTACCGTGCGCTCGAGGATATCCTCGCGCCCGATCAGCGGCTCGAGCTCGCCCTTGTGCGCGCGCTCGGTGAGCTCGACGGTGAAGGCGCGCAGGAGCTTATCTTTGTCCTTTTCCTCCGTCTTCGTATCGGCATCGGTATCAACGTCGTCGTCGGTCGCTTCCGCATCGTCCTTTCCGGCGGGGTCGCGGTACCCGCCGTGCGATATAAAATTGACCAGGTCGTACCGCGTCACCCCCTCCCCGCCCAGGTAAAACGCGGCGAACGACTCCTTTTCGTCGAAGAGCGATACCAGCACGTCGCCCAGATCGAGAACGTCCTTCTGCGCGGAGGCGGTGTGCCAGATGGCCCGTTCCATGACGTTCTGGAAGCCCAGCGACTGAATGGGCTCGGCGCCGTCGACGCCCGCCTCGACGCTTGGCACCTTCTCTTCGAGATGTGATTTGAGGCTCTTCTTCAACCGCTCCACATCGCCGCCGCAGCCTTCCACGATCTCGCGCCCCTCGTTGAAGAAAAGCGCGGCGTAGAGCAGATGCTCCGGCGTAAAGTATTCGTGCCGGCGGGTCTTGGCCTCATTGAATGCCGCCATGATGATCTGGTTGAGGTCGTCGTTTATCTGCATCGTTATATCCTCACGCGTCTTCCATGCTGCATTTGAGCGGAAACTCCCGGGTCCGCGCCATGGCATGCACCTGCGACACCTTCGTCGCGGCGATGTCGTAGGTATACACCCCGCACATACCCCTTCCCCGCCGGTGCACATCCATCATAATTTTCGTCGCCTCGGCGGCCGGTTTGCGAAAAACGGATACCAGGACCTCCACGACGAAATCCATCGTGGTGTAGTGGTCGTTGTGAAGGATGACCCGGTACATCTTCGGCTCCCGGACCTCCGTCTCGCGGTCGACTTTCAGACCGCCGTCGAAAACGCCGTTCCGGTCGGGATTGTTCGGCATGCTGCGCTAACCTCTCCTGACAGAAAATAGTAAATCGCTTAGGGCAGACATCGTCATCGCTCACCCGCGGGACGGATCATCGTTACGCATCAATCCAGCGGGCCTCCTCCCAGGAATACCGCTGGTGCGGATTGAATCCTGCCTTGTACTCCATGCGGGGGCAGCCTCCCACATGATACCCAAGATAATAATACGCAAGGTCCAGGGTTCCGGCAAGCTCAATTTCCCTGAGGACGCTGTAGATACCGGGGCTACGGTGCGCGAATTCCGACCGGAAGATGAAATAAACGCTTGAGAGCGCCTGGATCGACCGGTCCAGAAAGCCGACCGCCAGGAGCCTCCCGCCCCGATAGTATTCCGACTGCACCCCCGGGCATGATGCCTGATAAAAGTTGAAGAGAAAATCATCGAGCTCCGGCTCCCTGCCGAAGCGGTCCCGGCTGTGTTCCCCGTATATGGAAAATATCTCGGAGGAGTGCCGAAGCGCACCGAATCGCATATCGGTCTCCCTGTTTTTATTGATGACGCGACGCTGGCTCTTCGACGGCCGGAACCCGGACACGGGGACCCTGAGCGGAACACAGCTTTTACATCCGGGACAGTCCGGCCTGAAATAGTACCAGCCGAACTTTCTCCATCCCGTCGAAAGAAGTGCCTCGAGGTCGATGCCGTCGAGGTCGTGCGCGAAGAAATACTCGAACCTGGAGGTGCGCCCGGGGAGGTAGGGGCACAGCGCCTCCTCCGAGAGCCTCCTCTCCTGTAAAATCAGCATTCGACAAAGCCTTCCCCGCTGAAAATATAAAATCCGGACGGGCGCACGCCGCCGATCATGAGCATGCCGGCGCGACGGGCGAGATCGATGCTGCGCGTGGTCGGTGCGGCGCGCGAAACCAGCACCGGCGCGGAGACTGCTATTGCCTTCGTAACGATCTCGCTTGCGAGCCTGCCGGTGGAGAGGATCATCGAGCGCTCCAGCGACAGGCCGTTTTTCAGCGCGTATCCCAGGATCTTGTCGATGGCGTTGTGCCGGCCTATCTCGTCGAAAAAGCACAGCCGCCTCCCCTCCACCGAGTAGAGCGCGGCGCTGTGCACTCCATGCGTGAGCTTATGGATCTCGGAGGCATGCAGAAATTCCTTCATGCCGGCCGTAATGACAGACGCCCTGACCCGGGGGACCTCCCCTCGAGCCGGCGGGACCACGTCCGCGAGTCCCGAGCCGGACTGCCCGCAGCCCGTTGCGATGGAGCGGATGCGGAACAGGCGCTCGAGCAGATCATCGTTTTCGGCGGTGCCGATGTCTATGACGAAGGCCTGTTCGTCTATCTCGATTGAGCGAACCTCGGCCGCAGAGCGTATGATGCCCTCGGCCGCCAGGTGCCCCAGCGCCAGATGTTCAAGGTCGCTGCCCGAGCATATGATGGATACGAATGGATTGCCGTTCACGGAAAGCGTAAACGCGTACTCGGCGCTCACCGGAATTTCGATCGGTGCAATCGCCGACCCCGTACACTGGAAGGCCCCGACCGTCGCGTACTGCGGCAATGCCATATCATCCACCTCCGTCCGCGGCACGGTATATCTTTTTAAACGCGGCAGGCGCAAGAGCGACACAGCCCCGGCTCCCGGGCGGCACCTCACCGAGCGATTCGATGACGGCGTCCATCGTCGCCCCCGCCACCTCCGAAGCGAGCTTACCGAGCGCAAACTCGTTGAAGAAGGACGCGCCGGCTATCGCGTAGCCGCAGCCGTAGACCTGGGTCCTGATGTCGGCCACGATACCGTCGCCGTCTATGCGCACCGTCATGCGCACCAGATCGCTGCAGGTATCGCTCTTCACCAGGGCCCTGCCGGTCGGCTCATCGACCTCTCCCATGCGCCGGGGGTGGAGAAAATGATCTTTAAGTATCTGGTTTTTCATATGCCAATCGATCGCGGGAGCGCACTCCGCCGTTCCATAGGCGTACGCGTTCGACACACGTGTCAATTAAAATATGCACAACTCCCGCTCCTCGGCGGATCCCACAGGAGAACACGGTTGTGCCGCCCTCGTCATGTCCCGTGTCGGGGTACATCCCGAGTCCACGTGTTGAAATACGGCGCCAGCTGCATTTAATGTTGACATTAATATCTTTTTATGCAATTGATCAACGATCAATTCACTCCACGGAGATGCGCCATGAAACTGACAGGCAGTCCCATCACCCTAGAAACCAGAGGCGGAAAAGTTGCGGTGGCAAGGAACGATCACGGAGTTCCCGAAATAAGCGGCCGGAGACACGAGGACGTTTATTTCGGCATGGGCTGGGTGCACGCACACGACCGCCAGCTGCAGGCCCTGCTCACGCGGCTTTTATTGCAGGGACGCGCCTCCGAAAAACTCGCCGGCGACCCCGCGCTCGTCGAAATAGACCGGTATATGCGCCGCATGCAGTTTCTCCCGGACCCCGAGAGCGAAATTAAAAAGCTTGAACCGCCCGTTCGCCGCTACCTCGAGTATTACACGCAGGGATTCAACCACTATCTCGAAACTCACGGCACGGTGCTCGAATTCCGCCTGCTTGGATACAAACCGGAACCCTGGGAAATAAAGGACTCGCTCGTCCTCGGCAAGATTATGGCCTTCCTTGGCCTCGCCGACGCACAGGGTGCCATGGAAAAATTTCTGATCCAGATGATCCGGCATGACATAAACGAGAGAAAGCTTCAGGAGCTGTTTCCCTATCTCACCGAAAAGCTCGACTACGACATGATGAAGAAGCTCAGCCTCGCGCCGCCCCTTATTCCGGAGGCGCTCACGTGGCTTTCGAAACTGCCGAAGATGACCGCCAGCAACAACTGGGCCGTGTCCGGAAAACTCACGGCCTCGGGCAAGCCGATATATTGCAGCGATCCGCACCTGGAGGTGAACCGTATCCCCGCCATATGGCAGGAGATCGTGCTTCGGCTGCCGGATGACGTGATCATGGGGGCGAGCCTGCCGGGCGTACCCGGCATCGCCATAGGCCGGAGCAGGAACCTGGCATGGGGAGCGACATACTCGTTCATGGACATGATCGATTACCGCATCGAGGAATGCCGCGACGGACGATACCGCAGGGGCAAACAGTGGAAGCCGTTCAAGGTGCGGGAGGAGCTCATCACGGTAAAAAAGGGCGAGCCCGTTATCGAAAGGGTCTACGAAAACGAACTCGGTGTTCTTGAAGGTGATCCGTTCGTCGAGGGACAGTACCTCGTGATGTGCTGGTCGGCGGCCCGCGGCTGCGGCGCCGGTGAGTTCAACGGCCTGCTGGGCCTTCCTCATGCCAAAAACGCTCGCGAGGCGATGGCCTGCTTCAGAAAGCTCGAGGCGCTGTCGTTCAACTGGGTGATGGCCGACGCGCCCGGGAACATCGC
>JBFZEY010000035.1:0-3528 GCA_041306625.1 Spirochaetota bacterium
CACAGGATCCCCCCGGTCATTATGGTGACGGGCGAACCCACCCGGTCGGCCGCCGCCCCTGCAAGAAGATTCCCGAACGGGGCAAAGCCCATCAGTGCCATCGAGAAGAAGCTCATTACCCGGCCACGTTTGTCGTCTACGACGATCGACTGCAGTACCGTGTTACAGGAGGCCATCGAGGATATCATGCCGAACCCGGTGAGGAAAAAGAGCGGAAGCGCCAAAGTGACCGAGCGAACGAAGGAAACCGCCACAAGCGAGAGGCTGAACAGCAGCGTGGAGCGCCCGATGAACTTCCCGAGACCGGCGGAGCCACGGCGCATCGCCAGCAGGAGCGCGCCGGTAAAGGCACCCATTCCCGTCGCCCCCATCAGGAAACCGAGGGTTTCGGGTCCCCCGCCAATCACCACGGAGGTAAAAACCGGCATCAGGATGATGTACGGCAGCCCCATGAAACTTATCAGCGCCATGAGGAGCAGGATCGAGCGGATGGGAACCGATCGCGTCACGTAGTCAAGTCCTTCGTTCAGCCGCTCGAAGACCGACCGGCCGTCGTTGTCGCGCAGGCCGGGGGCGATTCGCATGGCAAGGAGCGCGGCTATCACCGCGAGAAAGCTCGCCGCGTTTATCAGAAAGCACAGCCCTTCCCCCGTGAACGCGATCACAATCCCCGCGATTGAAGGTCCGATCATGCGCGTGCCGTTGAAAAGCGCGGAGTTGAGCGCGATCGCGTTGGCGAGCCCCTCCCTGTCACCCACGAGCTCTATGATGAATGACTGGCGGACCGGCATTTCGATCGCGTTGATAATGCCGAGCACAAGACTCAGCACGACCAGGTGCCAGACGGCCACCATCCCGGAGAGCGTGATAAAGGCCAGCGCGGACGCCTGAATCATGGCGAGGGTCTGCATGATCACCAGTATGCGATGGCGGCTGAACCGGTCGGCGAGCACTCCGGCGAAGGGCGTAACGAAAAGATGCGCGATCTGCCCCGAAAAGCTCACCACCCCAAGGAGCAGCGCCGAGCCGGTGAGGCGGTAGACCAGCCAGCTCATGGCGATCTGCTGCATCCATGCCCCGGTGAGCGACACGGCCTGGCCCGCAAAATAAAGCCGGTAATTGCGGTGCCCGAAGGCGCGCAGCGTGTCGCGCAGGCGGTCGATGAACGCGCCGGAGGAAAAACGCCTGCCGGCGGAGGGAAGCGCGGCCGATTGCATTCCGTTGTTTCGCATGTATCCGTGTACCGGAATACGGCATATACGGCCCGGCCTTTATTTTTCAATCATTAATATGGAAACCACCGCTGCGGCCGTCGGCAGACCTGCACTCCGCGCTTAAAATGCCACAGGGACCCCATCGGAGGGTGCAGTTGCCATAATTAAAAATATGCACACCCGAAACGAATAGATGTATGTATAACAATAATTTCGTATTATATAATATATATTTGACTATAAAAATATATATTTGTAGCATTGCCGTCAGAACCTGACAGGCGGTCCGTCCGTGGCGGGAAATCCTTCCATTTGATCCTCGCGTAAGAGGCGCGGCGGACTGACGGGCGGGGAAAATAACAATGCACGGGGAAGGAGGTCGTTATGGAAAAAGTCTGGTATAAATGGTATGATTCACAGGTGCCGCATTCGATCTATTATCCACCCTCACCGCTTAAAGATTTTTTCAACTATCACGCGGACAAGACCCCGGACAAACCGTATCTCATAATCAACGATATCACGCTTACCTACGCACAGAGCAACAGCCTGGCCCGGCGGTTCGCGAACGCCCTGCTTGGCATGGGCGTGAAGAGGGGCGACCGGCTGGCGCTCATGTCGCCGAACGTTCCGCAGTATGTCATCGCACTGCAGGCATGCTTCAAGATCGGCGTGATCGTGGTACCGGTCAATCCGCTCGCCGCCGCGCCGGAGATAACGCACCAGCTGAAGGACAGCGGCTCCGAGACAATGGTGGTGATGGCGATCTTCGCCGGAGGCCCCATCGGCATTCTCAAGGCCAAGGCGTCGCCGCTCAAGCGCCTTATCACCTTCCAGGTCAAGAGCATGCCGGTTGAGGTCGAAAAGGCCGACGGCGTACATGATTATGACACGCTCATCGGCGCGGCAGTGGACGCCGAACCCGCCGTCCAGGTCACATGGAGCGACACGGCACTGCTGCAGTATACGGGCGGAACGACCGGCGTTTCGAAGGGATGCAGGCTTTCCAACTACAACCTCGTCGCCATCGCCTACCAGGACGTGAACTGGTTTACTTCCCTCTTCGGACCCGGCGAGCTGCGCACGCTCGCGGCGATTCCCGTGTATCACATCTTCGGCTTCAACTGCAATGTCAACGTCAACCTGGCGAACGGCGGAACGATCATACTGGTGCCGCAACCCACGCCCGATAACATACTCGAGGCCATCAACAGACACGAGCCCAATTTCTTCGCGGCGGTGCCCACCATGATCATCGGGCTCAACCAGCACCCAGAAACCCCGAAATCGAAGATACGGTCCATACGCGGCATGATCTCCGGCTCATCGCCGCTGGCCGTCGAGGCCATGAAGACCTTCGAGGACCTCTCCGGGGCGACCATCATCGAGGGCTACGGCCTGTCGGAGACCTCGAACGTGCTCACCTGCAATCCGCTGTTCACCAAGCGCAAACCCGGCAGCGTGGGACTCCCCTGGCCCGACAACGACATCAAGATCGTCGACCTCGACACCGGGACGAAGGAACTGCCGCTCGGCGAGGCCGGCGAGCTTATCGCCAGAGGCCCCACCATCATGTCCGAGTACTGGCGGAACGAGGCCGAGACGGACATTGCGATGAAGGACGGATGGCTCTATACCGGTGACATCGCCTACATGGACGAGGAAGGCTATATCTTCATTGTCGACCGGAAGAAGGACATGATCCTCTCGAGCGGATTCAACGTGTACCCGCGCGACATCGACGAGGTGATGTACACGCACCCGAAAGTGCTGCGCGCGTGTTCGATTGGCATCCCGGACGATAAGCGTGGAGAATCGGTGAAGGTGTTTGTCGTACCGAAGCCCGGAGAGAACATCACCGCCGACGAGGTGGTCGCCCACTGCAGGGAGCGCCTTTCGGCGTACAAGGTGCCGCGCTTCGTCGAGCTCATCGACGATTTGCCGCTCACGGCGATCGGAAAGCCCGACCGCAAGGCGCTCAGGCAGCGGGAGATGGAGAAGGTGAAGAAGTAGACTGATTATTCCTCCGGAAAAGCAATGGTGCTGCTCCGGAGGAACAACGGGCTCACTTATCAAGAAACAAACCGTTCGGAGTCTGAATCGACCCGGCGGGGTGGTGATGGACCGGAGAGAACGATTGCCGACAGAACGGAGTGGCCGGGTCCGTCGATCACCTCACCCCCGACCGTCCTGAACCCGGCGAATGCATACCCCGGCCGTGTTGCCCGAAGCCGGGTGACACACCTTCCGACCATGAATGCTTGATCCGTTCGTGTATTTCATGGACCCATACCGCGGGCGGAAGCCTGAAAGC
>JBFZEY010000036.1:0-4371 GCA_041306625.1 Spirochaetota bacterium
GCTTTCACTGGCCACCGGCAGATCCATTCGTCTCGCCGGTGCCTTCGGATTCGTCAAAGAAAACCCCGCCGCCGGGAACCTGCTCGCTGACTGGGAAAACGCGCTCGGTATGCTCTCGGCCGGCTCATTCCGAAACGACGGGGACGACCTGCTCTTCACCCCGGGGGCGCTGAGAAACGGTGATTATTTTTTTGAAACAGGGGTGTTTTCCTCGGCGCTCGAGCTTGTACTTCTCCTGCTTCCGCCGCTCACAAGGCTCGAGTATCGCAGCTCGCTCGGTGTACGCGGCGTCACCCATTCGCACCTGTCATACACGACCGATTTCGCAAACCTTACGCTTTTCGACGTGCTGGAGCGAATGGGCTTTTTTCTCCACCTGTCGCTGAAGCGGTTCGGTTTTTACGGGTCCGGCGGCGGACTGCTCGAGGCGAAGGCCTACCCGGAGGAGAGCGTGGGGGGCATACCCTCGCTGCGGTACGGGGACGTTCGGATTACCGGCGCTCGCGTGTATATCGCGAAGCTTCCGACCGATATCGCCACCGCGCAGCGGGAAATTCTGGTCGAACGGGCGGGTATTCCGGCCCCGGCGGTCGGTATCGTCGAGGTGCTCGACGCGGACGGCCCCGGCAACTTCATCCAGGTGTACGCGGAATGTGACGGTGGTGTGCGGATAGAGCAGGCGGTGAGCCCGGTTTATTCAGGGGAAGGAGCGTACCTCTTCGACGCTGAGGTCGCGTCCGAAACGGCGAGATCGGCGGTTGAGGCATGTGAGCGTCTTGTGGCGGGGAAAGCGGTCCCTGAACGCGCGGTGAGGGAGCTCCTGCCGTATATCGTATTATCGGGGAGCGGAATCCCCGCGTGGGCGGGCGGGGCCGGGGAGCGCCTGGCCGCCGCTTTTCTCTGACGCACCAGTGGCGCTAAACAAGGGTTATTATCCTTTCCTCGCGCGCACACCTGATACAATAACGCTTTCCCTCCGTCCCGTTGTTGCACGGGACAAAATAATGGTTGAGCTGATGAATATCGGTACCGCACTTGCAGCATTTCATGACGTGTCCCCCGCCGGAAACTTATATGACCCTTCTCTTTGAGTTTCGGAGCATTGGCCGTATTTGATAAGAAAAAAGAGGATAGCCGATGGATCTTTATCGTCGAAAAACGCCTTATCCCATACGGTTTTACCCGAGAAAAATTATTGCATGGTTGACTAATTCACGCATCGTGATATCATCTGCCGTATAAAATGGCCGTTGCGATGGGAAACCCATTTTTCCCGCGATTGTCGCGATATGGCCGACATAGAAGAGCGTTCCCTCCGGGGGCGTCGTTTCCATAAAGAGTTACCAGCTATTATCAGGCCAGAAACAGCGTACAAAACGACGGTGTATTGAGACATAAAATTTGTGTTTACAACGGTTGTGGCCGCTTTTACTATCGCCGAATACTTGATTTGGGGGGATGTCACAAAATGGCTCAGAAAAAGAAATCCGGGACCGCTAAAAGCAGAACGGCATCGGAAAAAGAAAAGTCAAAACCGAGGGCGAAGTCGGGTAAGCCGCGCAGAAAGAACAACCTTCTCAAGCTGTGTTCGGAAATGAACCGGCTTGTTATTGACGCCGTCGATAAGGAAGTTGTTAAACGCTTCAAAACTCTCATTGACACCAGCGCCGAGGAGATCACCAAGGCGAGCCTCGATTCCGTGCTGAAAAATCCAGGCGACGTCGAGGTTTCCAGCTTCCACGAAAGCCTGCAGCCGTATATAAAGCATTATATTTTCATGGTGAAAAGGAGCGCGAAATAAGAGGTGTTTAAAGGGGATCCCGCATCAAAATGGAACACCGCGTCTTCAGTGTAGTCGTTAAAAACATTTCGCGGCGGTTCGCGAAGTACCTGCAAGGCCACATTATTGTGGCCTTTCTGCTGTTCCTGGCGCTTCCGGTTATCAGGATCCAGTCCATCCCGGCCTTCAGTATCACCCGGTTCCTCATTCACTGCGTTGCCTTCTCCGCGTGTATTTTTGCCCTGGCGTGCATGGTCCGTCGCGGAGGCGAAAAAACGCTCCGTTTTTCGGCTGTTGACTTTCTTGTCATCGGCTTCTACGCCCTGTATCTCCTTGCCGGTGCCCTTTCTGAAAACCGCGAACTTTCGTTTGTCGAGCTCTCGGGTGAGTTTTTAATGATCGGGCTGTATGTTTTTTTCCGTGTGACGCTCTCCGGCCCATCGGGTGAAGATTTCGTCGAAAAGATATCAATGTTCGCCGCACTGGCCGCGATGACGCTTTCATTATGGGGTCTTGCCCAGTATTTTTTCGAGTTCGACGTTCCTCACGGCCTGAAACTTTTATTCAAGACGCACCACTTTCCCGTCGTCGCGTCCATGGGGAATCCCAATTTTCTGGCCGAATTCATCGTTCTGTCGCTTCCGCTCTCCTTTCACTTTCTGCTGAAACGGAAAAGCGCGATGCCGCTCGTTGCGGTCGCGGTCGTTACGGGGCTGGCAGTCTTCCTCACCTATTCGCGTCTGGGCTGGTTCGCGATGGCTTTTGCGCTGCTGTTGCTTCTGATGACCGGAGGCAGGGGCGAACGCCGGAGGCTTGCCGCGGCAATTGTGACGATCGCCGTCATCACGGGCCTTTTCTTCATTTACCATTACCGGACGGGCTCGACGCGATCCGACAGGGTCCTGCGCAGCTTCGAGATATCTAGGGAGACCCCTCTTTTCGAGAGGACGGTTATCTATCGCGCCGGTCTTTCCATGCTTAGCGACGCGGGTTTATTCGGGATGGGCCCGGGAATGTTCGGGTACCGGTATCTCGATTATCAGGGCAGGGTTCTGCATTCCGAGGGCAAACGGCCCTCCCGAAGCCTCCCGGTCGACCTGGATCACGCGCATAACGATATAATCGAGATCGGGGTTGACCTCGGATACGGGGCACTGGCGGTTTTCATTCTACTCATCGGCTTCGGTGCGGCCGCGGGTGTCCGCTCGCTTGTGCGGCTTGCCGCCGGCCGTTCGCCGGGAAATCTCGGCCTGGTGCCGCTGATCTACCTGCCGTTCTGCCTGTGGTCGTTCGCCTTCTATATGCCTTTCAGCAAGATCATACTCCTGCTTTCGCTGGCGTTCATTGCCTCGCGTTCGCGTTCGGTGGAGGCCGGCGTGATGCGGCCGCGGCTGGTCGGCCCGTTCATTTCGATACTTCTGGTCGTTTTCATGGCGGTGGATGCGCGGTATGCTATATCCGTACGGCAGTACGGGAAGGGTCTTGCGTATTTTAAGGGAAATTTCGAAAAATCCTTCGAACATTTTCGATGCGGAGTGGAATGGTATCCATATAATGGTTATAATTATTTTTCAATGGGTGCGCTGCTTCTCAACCGCGGGCGAAGTGAAGGCATCGGTTTTTTGAAACAGTCCATGAAATACTTCAGCAATTCTTCAACGTACCTCTATATCGCGCGCGGTTTACGGGACCATGGCTCCCTCGAGGAGTCGAAGCGCTGGTATCGGCATCTCCTCTTCGTCAGGCCGGACATTCGACGGGCCCATGAGGAGTATCGCGAAATTCTCGAAAGGAGTGGCGAACAGTGAAGATAAAAATAAAGGCCTTCGCGAGCGTCAAGGACCTGTGCGGGTTCTCGGAACGGGAGTTCGACCTCCCCGAACGTACCACCGCCGGAGACGCGGTGCGCAGGGTCGCACAGGAGTGCGGGGAAATCATTGCCGGACTCGATTCGCTTCTCCTCGCGGTAAACGAGGAATATTGTCGCGGCGACCGGGTGCTTGCTGAAAACGATGTGCTGGCCCTTTTCCCGCCGGTCAGCGGCGGATGATCCATTCAATTCATCGGCGGGAGGATAAAATCATCATGAAAACGATACGACTGCAGAACGATCCGATCGAGTGTGCGGCCGCTCTCGCCGCGACCGGGACCGTGGAGGACGGCGCGGTACTTAGCTTCACGGGCACACCCCGAAGGGATTCGGCGGGAAGGCCGGTCGAGCACCTCTTTTACGAGGCCTATGAGGGAATGGCGCTCAAGGAGATGGATAAGATCGCCGATGAGGCGCTCGCCGCCTGGCCCATCACCGACTGCCTGATTATTCATCGTACGGGGCGGGTCGATCCCGGACAGGCGAGTATTCTGATTGTGGTATCGGCACGTCACAGGGATGAGGGTTTTGCAGCTCTCAGGTTCATCATCGACACCGTGAAAAAAACGGTTCCGATATGGAAGAAGGAAGTGTACATCGACGGATCGGAATGGGTTTCCGACCGGGTTTAACCGCGCGCGACCGGCCCCGGCTTTTCGATACGGGTTAAAACCTCGCTGGCCTTGCCGTAGAACATCTCGGCCTTCTCGCGTGTAATTTC
>JBFZEY010000037.1:0-10167 GCA_041306625.1 Spirochaetota bacterium
TCTTTATGTTTGCCAACATCTACATCACTATGGGGTTTCACAGCTTCAAATGAAAGAGAGCATGAACAGGCCCGAGATCGGACTTATCGGGCTCAGCCATAAGACGGCCCCCGTTGACCTCCGCGAGCGGTTTACGCTCGGCGACGAGGAACTTCCCGGTTTCTTCGAAAAGACCTGCTCCGAGGGTGTCGATGAAATCGTCTATCTCTCCACCTGCAACCGGGTGGAGATATACTTCATCACGAGTGACATGAATGCGGCGGTCGAATCGGTGCTTGGCGTCATGGAGGGCGTTTCGCTGCTTCCCAGAGAAAAATTCGAGTCCTCTCTTTATAAAAAATATTCGCGCGAGGCGGTGCTCCATTTATTGTCGGTGGCCTCCTCGCTCGATTCCATGGTGCTGGGAGAAAACGAGATATTCTTCCAGGTTAAAAACTGTTACGGCAAATCGGTACAGGCGGGCAGGGCCGGGACCGTGCTCAACCGGCTCTTCCATCAGGCCTTCCGCACGGCAAAGCGCGTGCGCTCCGAGACCGAGATATCGAAGAACCCGCTTTCCATCGCATATATCGCGACCGAGCTCGCGCGCAAGATCTTCGACGACCTTTCGTGCCAGAGGGCGCTGCTGCTCGGGGCCGGAGAGATGGGAGAGCTCATCCTGAAATATTTTACCAAGTATAATATCGGAGAGATAAGCATAGTAAACCGCTCGCTCGCCAACGCCGAACGGATTGCCAGGGATGTCAACCGCGAGGCGCACGTCGTGCCGCTTGACGACCTGGCCTCGGCGGCGCAGGACGCGGATATCATCATCGCGTCGGCGTCCTCTCCGAGCTTTCTCGTGACGCCGGAGATGATGAGATCGATAGCGAAAAAGCGCGGAAGCCGCCCGGTTTTCCTGATCGATATCGCCGTTCCGCGGAACGTCGATCCCGGTGTGGGGAGGCTCGATAACGTGTTCCTGTACAACATCGACGATCTCAAGTCGATCGCCGATGAGAATCTGAAGCACCGGCTGCGGGAGATCGATGTCGCCGAGGGTTTCATCCGGTCGGACGCGGACGAGTTTTATGAATGGTACAAGGGACTTGCCGTGGTACCGGCGATCGTTAAAATACGAAACGAGTTCGAGGCGATCCGCAGCGGCGAGCTCGAGCGCTACCGCCGGCGGAAGCTCAAGCACCTTTCGGATGATGACTTCCACATGGTCGAGGACCTCACGCGCCAGATCATGACCAAGACGCTGCACAATCCGATCGCCTATCTCAAACGCTACCAGACGAAGGCGAAGGGGCATCACGACAGGGAGGTACACAACGGTCCCGACGAGGCGGCGCGCATAATAGAGGAGCTGTTCAAGAAATGAAGATGGCGGCGGACACCCTGAGGCTCGTATTCTGGGAACTCACTAAACGGTGCAACCTGCGCTGCGTACACTGCCGAGCGGAGGCGGATGATTCGCTTTTCTCGGGCGAGCTCGATACGGCCGCGGCGCTTCGCGTCGTTGACGACATCGCGGCCTTCGCCAGCCCCATCCTGGTGCTTACCGGCGGTGAGCCGCTGTACCGGGCGGACCTTTTCGAGATCGCGCGTCACGCCGGGCAGAGGGGCCTGCGGACCGCGCTGGCGACCAACGGAACGCTGATCGACGAGCGCATCGCGTGCGCGATCCGGGAAGCGGGGTTCGGCCGGGTGAGCATCTCGATCGACGGTTCCAGCGCCGTTTCGCACGACGGTTTTCGGGGCATTCCCGGGTCCTTTGACCTGGCCCTCGCCGGCGCGCGCCTTCTCCGCGAGAAGGGGGTCGAGTTCCAGTTCAACACGACAATCACCCGGCGGAACGTGGAAGAGATCGAGGGCGTGCTCCGGCTTGCGGAGGAGCGCGGCGCGAAGGCGCTGCATGTCTTCATGCTGGTGCCGGTGGGCTGCGGCGTGGAGATCGCCGAAAGCGACATGCTCTCGCGCGATAAATACGAGGAGGTGCTCGTCTGGTTGTATCACCGCACGAAAGAGGCGCCGTTTGAGTTCAAGGCGACCTGCGCCCCGCATTATTACCGCATTATGCGACAGGAAGCGAGAAAGGAGGGGCGCACGATAAGCTACGAGACCGACGGCATGGCAGCCATGACGCGCGGCTGCCTTGCCGGAAGCGGTGTGTGTTTCATCTCGCACCGGGGCGATGTCCAGCCCTGCGGCTATCTCCCGCTTGTGGCGGGAAACGTGGTCGAAAAGCCGCTCGGCGAAATATGGAATAATTCTGAATTGTTCGGTAAACTGCGAAAGATCGACGACCTGGGCGGCAAGTGCGGCCTTTGCGAGTATCGATCTTTCTGCGCGGGCTGTCGCGCGCGTGCCTATTACGAGACGGGGGACTGTATGGCCGAGGAGCCGTACTGCGTATACGAGCCGAAGAGGGCGGGGTCGTAAACATGACACGGTTCACCCGCACCGAGGAGCGTATCATCAACCGCATACAAGAGGACATCCCGCTTGCGGTCGAGCCCTTTCGGCGTATTGCAGATGAGCTCTCGCTTACGGAAAGCGAGCTTCTGGAAACCGTCGCGCGCCTGAAGGAGAAACGGATCGTACGGAACATCTCGGCCATCTTCAACGCGCACCGGCTGGGCTATCATTCGAGCCTGGTGGCGTTCTCCGTCGCCGACGCGGACGTGGAAAGCGCGGTGACGATCATCAACGCGCATCCCGGCGTGAGCCATAACTACCTTCGGAATCACCGCTTCAATATCTGGTTTACACTGGCGGTGGACGGTGCGACATCGCTCGAGGATGCCGCCTCGGTGCTCGCGCGCATGTGCCGCGCGGGTGATCATCTCATCCTCCGCACGGAAAAGCTCTATAAAATAGGATTTATGCTGAGGATGGGGGATGACGCGCCGGAGGACGAGGAGGAGGACGAAGCGGACGTGCCGAACGGCACGGTCCCCGCGCACGACGACGGCGAATACGCGCTCTCGGCCGAGGAGCGGGATGCGGTGCTGCTGCTCCAGACGGACCTGCCCATCACGCCGAGGCCGTTCGATGCGATAGTCGCGGAGGCGAAGAGCTCCATGAGCGCCGAACGGCTCGTAACCATCGGCGGGGAATTGAGACTAAAGGGAATATTGCGCCGGTACGCCGCGGTGCTCAAGCATTATAACGCCGGTTACGGCGCGAACGCCATGACCGCGTGGAAGACGGGTGACGGGAGCACGGAAGACGAGGTGATGCCGTTATTCCTGTCGGCAAAGAGCATCTCGCATTTGTACCGGCGGACGGTGCATCCCGGGCGATGGGAGCATCCGCTCTTCGCGATGATCCACGCGCGAAGCGACGCCGAGCTCGAAGGCATCATCGCCGCCCTCGAGGAGAAGTCGGGGCTGCGGGACTACCTGGTGCTGAAGAGCCTGCGCGAGTTCAAGAAGAAGCGCGTGACGTATTTTTCGCCGGCGTTCGACGAGTGGAAGAAGGAGAACATGGGATGATTGATATAGGAAAGCTTTACTGCGGCGGTTCGTCGACCGGCGACGGCCTGCGCTACGGGACCGAGGCGCCGTCGGATGCGCACGGCAACGCACCGCACCGGCGAGAAACGCTTGCGAGCGATCGGCGGCCCATCGTTGTATGGAGCACCACGCGAAGCTGCAACCTCAGCTGCGTGCACTGCTATACCGACTCGGCCAATATAAAGTACGGCGGCGAGCTCGACACCGGCGAAGGGCTGAAGCTCGTTGATGACCTCGCGTCGTTTCGCGTGCCCTCGCTCCTCTTCTCGGGCGGCGAGCCGCTCATGCGCAAGGACCTCTTCCGCCTCATCGAACACGCTTCGAACGCGGGCATTCGCCCGGTCATCTCGACCAACGGCACGCTGATCGATCGCGAGGCGGCGAACTCCATCCGGAACGCCGGTGTCACCTACGTCGGCATCAGCCTGGACGGCATGGAGGAGGTGAACGACCGGTTTCGCGGCATGAAGGGCGCCTTCTCGAAGGCCATGAAGGGCTTTGAGCACTGCATCGCCGTCGGGCAGCGCGTGGGCCTGCGCCTCACGCTCACGCGGCGCAATTACGAGGACCTGGATGGGATCTTCGACTTTATAGAGCGCGAGCAGATCAGCCGGGCCTGCTTTTACCACCTTGTTTATTCGGGCAGGGGTGGAAATCTCTACGGCGACGATCTCACCCATGCCGAAAGCCGCCGGGCGATGGACATCATACTGCGACGAACCAAGGATTATTTCGACCGCGGTCTCGATATCAACATCCTGACCGTGGACAACCACGCAGACGGCGTGTACATCTTTCTCAGGCTTCTGGAGACCGATCAGGCGAAGGCGGAAAAGGTGCGCGCGCTCCTGGAATGGAACGGCGGCGGGGCGCACTCGACCGGGGTCGGCATCGGCAATATCGATTTCGTGGGCAATGTACATCCCGACCAGTTCTGGCAGGACTACACGCTCGGTAATGTCCGCGAGCGGAGTTTCGGCGATATATGGATGGACGAAAGCGATCCGCTTATGCGCGGGCTGAAACGGAAGGCCGAGTATTTAAAGGGACGCTGCAGGCTGTGCGCGCACCGCCCGCTCTGCACCGGCGCGATGCGCGTGCGCGCCTTCCGTGCCTACAACGACCCGTGGGCCCCCGATCCGCAGTGCTATATCACCGACGAGGAAATCGGGCTTTCGGTCGACAAAAAGAGGGAGCTTCGCGAAAGCGGCGAGGAATTTCCGGTTCCCGCGGAGCTGGCGGCACGATGAAACTTTATCCGGTTCTTCTCAATATCGAGGGGAGGCTCGCCGTGGTGGTGGGCGGCGGCGAGGTGGCGCTTCGAAAGGTGCTCGACCTCCTCGACGCGGGCGCACGCGTCAAGCTGATATCGCCGCGCATACATCCCGATCTCGCTACCGCTTTTAACGCGAATCCGGATGCGCTGAGGCTGGAGCGGCGCGAGTATCGTGACGGCGATCTCGCGGACGCCGCGCTCGTCTTCGCGGCCACCGACAGTGCCGTCGTCAACAGAACCGTGTTCGAGGAGGCCGGGCGGCGCGGCATCTTTATTAATTCCGCCGACGATCCGCCGAACTGCTCGTTTTATCTTCCCTCGTCCGTTCGCAGGGGCGATTTCCTCATGGCCGTCTCAACGAGCGGGGCGTCGCCCGCCTACGCGGCGCGGCTTCGGCGCGCGCTCGAGAAGGCGATTCCGGAGAATATCGACGACATTCTCGCCGCGCTTCGTGAGGCGCGCCGCGTTCTTCAGGAGGACGCGGCCTTCGACGACCTTGATTTTTCCGCGCGCGGCGAGCTGCTTAAACGCATCGTCGCCGACGACGCGCTCCTGGAGCGGTGCGCGCGGGCGTTCCGGGAGGGAGCGCTCACGGGGCTCCTGGGCGAGATGCTTGGGCACAGGGCGCGCTGAAACGGGGATTGACCGGTAAAAAAGCCCGGCCTGTAAACAGGACCGGGCTTTTTCGTGCTTTCCGGCGGTATGCGCCTACTCTGCGTACATGCGGTCGATCATCGGTTTGTAAATCTCGGCGACTGACTTGCGTTTGATCTTCATGGTTGGCGTGATCTCGCCGTCCTCCACGGTGAATTCCTTTGCGAGGAGGGTGAAGCGCTTGATCTTCTCGAACTCGGCGAATTCCTTCGAGCATTCGGTGATCCGCTTCCGGTAGAATTCGACAATCTCGGCTTTGGTGATAAGTTCCTCGCGCGTGGCGTAGGTGATTCCGCGCTCTTTCGCGTACTCTACGAGTGCCTCGAAGGAGGGCACTATGAGGGCGCTGACATACTTGCGCTGGTCGCCGATGACGGCAATCTGTTCGATAAAGTGGTCGGCGCCGACCGTGCTCTCGATGAGCTGCGGCGCAATATACTTGCCGCCCGAGGTCTTCATGAGGTCCTTGATGCGTTCGGTGATGCGAAGCTCGCCGTTCTCCTCGAAGAAACCGGCGTCGCCCGTGCGGAAGAAGCCGTCGGCGGTGAAGACCTCCGCGGTCGCCTGGGGCTTCCTGTAGTAGCCCTTCATGACGTTTCCGCCGCGGATAAGGATCTCGCCGTTGGCCTCGTCGATCTTGACCTCGACATCGTCGAGGGGCTTGCCGACCGCGCCGAATTTGAAGTTATGCGGCTCGTGGCAGGTGACCGTCGCCGTCGTCTCGGTGAGCCCGTAGCCGTAGCAGATAAAGACGCCGGTCGCGTAGAAGAACTCCTCGATCTCCTGCGAGAGCGGGGCCCCTGCGCAGGGGAAGAATTTGATCCTTCCGCCCACCACGTCGCGAAGCTTCGAGAGGACCAGTTTGTCGGCCAGACCGTATGTAAGCGCGAGCCAGGGGCCGACGAATTTCCTGTCGCGTTTTTTAACATTGCGCGCCGCGCCGGTGCGTATGGCCCATTTGAAAAGCTTTTTCTTCGCCGGCGGCGCCGATTCGAGACGGTTCAATACCGTTGCGTAGATCTTCTCGTAGAAGCGCGGAACCGCACACATAATGGTGGGCTTGACCTCCTGAATGAACTCCACGATCTTCTTGGTGTCGTCGAGGTAGTTGTTCGTCATGCCGACGGCGAACACGTAGTAGGTCCAGATGCGCTCGAAGACGTGCGAAAGCGGCAGGAAACAGAGCGAGATATCGTTATCGTTGGGGTCGATGAGCCGGCGGTCGTGGCGTTCCTTCTGGAAGATGGTGTTGGAATGCGCGAGCATGACCCCCTTGGGCTCGCCGGTGGTGCCCGAGGTGTAAATGATGGTAAGCAGGTCCTCGGGAGTCCCGCGCGACATGCGCTCGTCGAGTTCCGCGTCGCGGCCGGATTTCCGGCCGATCGCGAGGAAGTCGCTATAGTACATGACGTCGACCGATTTGGCGATGGGAAGTTTCTCGTTGAATACCACGATCTTTTTTAAAAATTCGTTCCTGCCGAAAAGCTGCATGGCCTTGTCGTACTGTTCGCGGTCGCCGACAAAGAGCACGGCGATTTCCGCGTCGTTAATGATGTATTCCGCCTGCTTCGCCGGGTTGGTCGGGTAGATCGGCACCGGAATGGCCCTTGCGCAGAGTGCGCCGATATCGGCAATACTCCATTCGGGCATATTTTGCGAGAAAATGCCCGCCGTCTTCTGCTCGCCGATGCCGGCGTCGATAAGCGCCGTGCCGACGGCGCGCACCTGCTCGCCGAACGAGCGCCAGGAGGTCTCCCGCCATTCACTGCCGCTCTTGCACCTGAGGGCGATGCGATCCCCGTATTTTTCGACCTGCTGCCAGAAAACCTGTGAGTAATGCCGGTATTCCATTGTATCCAATCCTCCCGTAATTGATGTTTCGATTTTAATCCCCGTAAAAAACCGGCGAGGATGCACAAATATTCATGCATTGCATTGTATAATAAGTCAAGATAATTTAAAATATGATTTTACCGGTGAACTCAACTCATTGTGGAAAAAACGGGAGAGTCGGTCATCGGAAATTGAGGCAGCCGATAAACTCGTCATTGAAATCAGGGCGCGTGGAAAGCTCGACGACGCGAAGCCCGTCGCGAAGCGCGCGGCATCCGGCGATGAAGCCGGGATCGACACACGCACGCTCGGCCGCGGCGAGGCTGGTATTGCCGAGAAAGCGGTACCGGGCACCAGGAAAATCGGGCAGAAAGCCGAGTTTACGGAAACTGTCGATGTCGAGGTTCTCGCCGAAGGCCCCGGCGATTAGGACATGCTCGATTTGCCCGGCATCGTATGCGGCGTCTTTCAACAGGGTGCGAGCCGCGGCCAGGCTTGCACCCTTCGCGAGCTGGATGTTGCGGATGTCCTTCTGCGTAATCGCGACGCCATCGGCCAGCAGACAGGCCACGGTGCCGTTTTGCGGTGCGATGCGGCCCCTGAATATCTCGGACGCCTCCGCCGCGACGCGGTCGATTGCGCCGTTGTCGCGCACAACGCCCTCCCGCAGCATGATCGCCAGCGCGTCGATAATGCCGGTGCCGCAGATTCCAACCGGCGCACCTCCGCCGATCACGGCAGGCTTCAGGCTGCCGTTCTCGACGGTGTAATGATTGATCGCCCCCTCGTCGGCCGTCATGCCGGAGGAGATGTTCATTCCCTCGAGCGCCGGCCCCATGGCGCATGAGGTGGCGTAGACGGTGCCGGCTCCATCGCGCAGAAACATCTCCCCGTTGGTGCCGATGTCGATGAAGAACACGTTTTTTTGAAGACCCATACGGTTCGATATGGCGAGACCGCCAATGAGGTCCCCGCCGAGAAACGCCGAGGCCGAGGGAAGCGCCGCGACACGGGCAGAGGGGAGCAGTTCCATGAGCGAGGCATAACGGTCATAATCGAGTTCGTTCGCGATGTAGGGGTGTACGCCGAGCGGCCGCACATCGATGCCGAAGAAGAGGTGCGTCATCGTGGTGTTGCCCGATACGACCAGGAGGCCGATGTCGTCCGGCCCCATGCCGCTATAGGAAAGTCCGGTACGAATGGACACGGCAACCGCGCCGCGGATGACGCGTGCAAGCGATTCGCGGACGAGTGGATCGGAGGATGCGGCGATGCGTCCGATGACGTCGTGACCATGGCGCCGCTGCGGGTTAAGAAATGATTCGAGCGGATACGTCACGCCGTCCGCTCGTTCCACGAGCGACAGTTGAACCATCGTTGTTCCGATATCGAGCGCAACGGCCGGATCGCGCAGGCGAGGTGGCGGCGGCTTCCCCGGTCGGGCGGCCGATTTTGCGGCGGGAACAAACACCGTCATGTCGCCCGTGATTGCGGTGCGGCACGCAAGACGGTGGAGCGGTTCCGAGGGGAAGAACCTGTCCTCGACGGCGGAGCGTCCGGGTGCGCCCGATTCGATCAGCACGCCGCATTTGCCGCAGACGCCCTTGCCGCCGCAGGGGGTTCGAAGGAAGGCTCCCATGTCCGCGAGCGCATCGATGAGCGGCGTGCCTTTGTCGAATTCACGGGACTCGCCGCCGGGTTGAATCGTTAAACGGTGTTTTTCCATTACGGTGGGTTGTTGCATGCACGGGCGGCGAAATCAAACTATTTTTCGCCCATCGGCCGGGGATATATCCGTGCGCGTCGCGGGAGACGGGTTTTTTAATTGCTTTTTAATCCCAAACTTTTATAAATAGCTACCATCACGTCACCGAGGCGCTCCCGGCACAGGGCATTTATGGACGATTTCACCATCATTTCGTATCCAGGAACACGAGACGAGTCACTCCTTTCCCTGGCGGAGGAACGCTCGAAATACCTGATGCCCTTCGGCGGGCGGTTCCGCATCGTCGATTTTACCATACGAAATTCAGCCTCCTCGGGCGCGCGCCACACCATCATCTACAACAACTACGAGGACGGCCTCGAATCATATGTTGAGAATTACGGGCCGTTTAAGGACAAGAAGTTCCCCGCCATAAAGGTCGTTTCGCGCGGATACTCCGACGTCAAGTTCTGCTACAACCTGGTGATGGACAGCAATACCGAGTACTATATCATCTATAACGGTGACAATCCGTCGATCATTGATTTCTCCGAGCTTATCGACAAATACAAAAAAAGGAAGAAGGCCGGGGCGATGCTCTTCAGTATAAAGACGTCGAGCAAAGAGTCGATGGCCTACACCATCCTCATCGCTAATCAGAAGAGCCTTCTTTCGGTCATCAACGAGGCGATGGACGAAGGCAGGCACGCGCCCAATCTCTTCGAGATGATAATCAACTCCCTTATAAACAGGGGAATACGCCGGGAGGTGATGAGCGCGCATTACTGGCCCATAAAGAGCATCCCGGATTACTACAGGTTCAATATGTCGCTGATGAGAAGTCGGGATCTCTTTAATCGCGTTTTCGGCGACCCTGTCATGAGGGGATTCATCCCCGGAGAGGGCTTTGCGTTTCTCGGAAGGCACGCAAAAGTGGCCGGCTCTTTCGTCAGCGACAATTGTATCATCAAGGGGACCGTGCAGAATTCCATTATTTTCCCCGGCGTGGAGATTGACGAAAAGGCGACGGTAAAGGACTCGATTGTGCTTCCTTTCAACCGGATCGGCGCGGGCGCGCACGTTGTCAAATCGGTGATCGACGAGCGGACGCCCCCGCAAAAAGACGTCCAGGCGGACAACCGGTATACCATCGGGAGCCGCTGCCATGTGGGTTCCGAACACGATCAGCTTAAAAG
>JBFZEY010000038.1:0-4727 GCA_041306625.1 Spirochaetota bacterium
GTCGCCGTTATTCGCGAGGCGATTGACGACTTGCGCGCCGGGATAAGGGACGGAGGCTCACCCTCCACTGATGGACTCGCCGCCGACATCGAGCGGCGATGCCGGTTGAAAAGGCGCGAAAAGCTCCAGCGCGTCATCAACGGCACCGGCGTCATCATCCATACCAACCTGGGACGCGCGCCGATAGCGCGCGAAATACTCGAGAAACTGTCCGCCGAGCTGTGCGGCTACTGCAATCTCGAGTTCTACCTGCCCGAACGACGCCGCGGACGGCGCGGAGGCTACGCCGAGGAGTTGCTGTGCAGGCTTACCGGCGCCGAGGACGCTCTCATCGTCAACAATAACGCCTCCGGCGTGTTTCTTATCCTCAACCAGTTCGGCTGCGGCAGGGAGGTGATCGTCTCGCGCGGGGAGCTCATCCAGATCGGCGGCGGTTTCCGCATACCGGACATAATGGCGCAGACGGGTGCGCGCCTCATCGAGGTGGGCACCACTAACATCACCGGCATCGATGACTACCGGCGCGCGATCGGAGACGGGACGGCGATGATATTTTCGGCGCACCGCTCAAATTTCACCCTTGAGGGATTCGCATCGTCGCCGTCGCTTCTCGAGCTTGCGACGCTGAAGGGCGAGGGCGTGCTCCTTGTGCGCGACATGGGGAGCGGAAACCTGGTCCGCGACGACCGCCTTGGCGCCGATTTTGAGCCGACGGTTTCATCGGAGCTCTCCCAGGGGTCTGATCTCGTCTGTTTCAGCGGCGACAAGCTGCTCGGCGCCTGTCAGGCCGGAATCATCGTCGGCAGGAAAGACCTCGTTGCCGCCCTCAGGAAAAATCCGCTCATGCGGATGCTCCGCGTCGACAAGATTGCCTATTTTCTTCTTCAAGAGACGCTGCTGCGGTACTCCAACGACGGGGGCGAATCGCTCGCGCTGTGGAGCGTACTATATCAGAGCAGACGCGATATAGAGCGAAAAACAACCCGGCTGATGCGCGCCCTCCAGAGCCCCGGGAAGCGGCAGTACATCAAACGCGCCGTGCTGAAAAGCACCTACGGCGGAGGCGCGCTTCCGACCCGCGAGATCGAAAGCGCCGGCATACGCATGACCGTGCCCGGCCTCGGCGCCGACGAGCTTTACGCGCGTTTCATCGACAGCGAGGTCCCGGTCGTCGGGTATATCCTCGATGATTGTTTTACCCTCGACCTGAGGACCGTGCTTGCCGGCGATATACCCGTGCTGGCCGCGTTGATAGACCGAATCCTTCCGGGCGCCGGCTGATGTATATCGTCGGGACATCGGGACATATCGATCACGGCAAGACGAGTCTCATACGCGCGCTGACCGGCATCGATTGCGACCGCCTCCCGGAGGAAAAGGCGCGCGAGATGACGATCGATATCGGATTCGCGAGCATAGACTACCCGAAATTCGGCACCGTGAGCATCATCGATGTTCCGGGGCACGAGCGCTTCATCCGTAACATGGTGGTGGGGGCATGGGGGGTCGACCTGGCGATTCTTGTGATCGCCGTCGACGACGGCTGGATGCCGCAGACCGAGGACCATTTCCGCGTGCTGATGCTCCTGGGGGTCGAGCGGATCGTCGTCGCGCTCAACAAGATCGACGCCGCCGACGAGGAGATGATATCCTTCGTGTCCGCAGAGGTCGAGGAGCGCATGGCGGACACCCGCTACGCGGGGTGCGACATCGTGCGCGTCTCGGCGAAGACGGGCGACGGTGTCGCCGAGCTGAAGGAAGTGCTGCTCGCCAACCTTCGCAAACTCGCCAGGGCGGCCGACGCCCGGAAACCGTACCTGTTCGTCGATCGCGTGTTCGCCTCGAAGGGTTACGGCACCATCGTGACGGGCACACTTAAAAATGGAAGGTTCAACGAGGACGATCCGGTGCTCCTTCTTCCGCTCATGCGCGAGGTGAGGGTCAAGAAAATAGAGAGCCATCACAGCGCCCTCGAGGAGGGCGTTCCGTCGCAGAGGACGGCGCTTAACATCTCCGGCGTGGCGGTCGAGGAGATCGGCCGTGGCGACATCGTGGCCGGAAAAAACTTTTTCACCCGGTCCGCGGACGTCGTTGTCCGAATGCGGCTGCTCGAAAAAAAAGGCGAGCTTAAAAATAACACGGGCATAGAAATGCTCGTCGGCACGACGGCACTGAAGGGGAAACTGATCCTGCTCGACGACGAGGACCGCGGCGAGGAGGAGCGTGTCCTCCGCATTAAATTCGACGTTCCATGGTTCTTCTATCCCGGGCAGCGTTTCATCATCACGCACCCCGGGGGATTCCGCATCATCGGCGGCGGGGAGGTGCTGCTGCCCGACTACCTCTCGGCGGGCGGACGGCGCAACGTGCGCCGTCACCTTCCGGTTTTCTCGAAATACGCGCGGGACGAATTCGTCCTGTTCATTGTCGCGGTGCGCCGTGCGGTGGCGTGGTCGTGGATCGTGACGATTTTCCCGGAAAGCGAGCGCGCGGTCGAGCGCGTTATTGAGTCGCTCATCGAACGCGGTGCAGTGGTCAGGGCAGGGGATTTTCTGCTCGAAGGGAGCTTCCATGCAGAAGCGCTCGCCAGGGTGGCCGAAACCATAGCGGGTTCGATCGGTCCCAACCTCAGGGAAATCGCCGATAAAACAGGGCTGGACCTGGATATCTGCAGGGTGGTCCTTCCCGCTGTCATAAAGGAACACCGCATTGTCGAAAAAGACGGGCGCTTCTTCGGAGGGGACTCGATTACCGTGGACGCCCTGCCGGACGAGAAGAAAGCGGTGCTCGATACGCTGCGGGGCAGAGGCCTGGAAGGCGCCGAGCTTGACAAATCAGCCGACGAGGCCGAAAAGCGGAACCTGGGGGACCTCATCCGCCTCGGGTTCGCCGTAAGCCTCGATGGCAACATAGTCCTTCATCGCGAGGTATACGATGAGCTCAGGCGAAAGGTCATGGCCCTCTTCAATGATAAGGACAAGATCAGCATAGCGGAGGCGAAGGACGCGACTTCCTTTTCGCGGAAATACATAATACCGCTACTCAACAGGATCGAGGGAGACGGACTGATTAAGCGCATCGGTGATTTTCGCATGAAAGCCTGATGTTCCGGCTGACACGGGGGGAAAACGAGTTCCACCCATCGTCCCGGCAAGCAAATGTTTCCCGGGCGTATTGAGCGCGGGCGTGGTGTGGAGCTCTGACAAATAAATAATTTTTACCGGTCGAATATAGTATTGACTTTCGTTGTACTTTTGTCGTACCATGAGGGCCTCGACCCCGTGGCAGAACCGAAGATCGAAGGGTATGGTGTGCGAGCATGGGAATTTTCTCCCCGAACATAGACAGGCTGGTTGAAAAGAACGACACTGGCGCACTCATCAGGCTGCTCAGGCATCGGAAGCCTGAAATACGCCTGCAGGCCTTTCTGGCCCTGGCCCGGGCGAGGGACGAGGCCGTGCTGGGCGAAATCCGAAAGATGCTTGACGATCCGGACCCGCGCGTGCGCGCGGTTGCGACGCTCAAATTCGGCGAGCTCGGCCAACCCGGCATAACTGAAAACCTTCGCGCGATAATCATTTCGGGTTCCCAGCGCGACAAGATAGAGGCGCTGCGCCTCCTCGCCGACAGGGGGGCCACCACCGACCTTTAAATATCGAAGATACTGTTCCTCGCCCTGAACGATAAAAAGCCGATGGTCCGCCTTGAGGCCGTTAAAACCATGGGCGCGATCAGGGACGTCAACTCCATCAAGCACCTCGTGGAAGGGCTCGAGGACAGGGCCTACCAGATGCGCCTGCAGTGCGCACGCGCACTCGGCGAGATCGGAGACGAATCCGCCATTTATCCGCTCATCGGCGCGCTGGTCGACAATCATATCGAAGTCCGAAAGGCCGCTCAGGACGCGCTGCTGAGAATGGATACGGTGAAGGCGAAAGCGGCGCTTAACGACGCGCCCTTCATGCTCCTCGTAAAACGCATGACCGAGGGCGAGTTTACGCGGCGCGAGACCATCCGCCAGATGGGGCAGCTCAAGATTCGGGAGGGGGTCCCGCTCATTAAAAAGGCGTGTTCCGACGAATATAAAAACGTCCGTATAGAGGCAGCGCGCTCGCTCGGGCTGCTCCGGGAAAAAACGGGTGCCGGCGCCATTAATAAACTTCTCGACGACCCCTATTACGACGTCCGTCTCGAGGCGGTAAAGGCCCTCGAGAAGATATTCGATTACGAGGCGCTTTCGGGAATCGAGAAGGCGATGGGCGATAAAAACCACAATGTCCGCGATGAGGCGAAAGTCGCGTATTACAGCCTGAAGACCCGCCTGGACAAAGCGGCCCAGTCGAAATAATCAACGCGGCGGCCGTCATGATACTGGGATTCGACATCGGCAACAGCAATACCGTCCTTGGCATCTATGCCGGGTCGGCGCTGGCGCCCGGGGCGGTCTACCGCTACAGGACACAGAGGGAGGCCTCGGCGGACGAGACGGGGGCGCTTGTCCGTCAGTTCCTCCTTCACCACGGAGGACCCGGCGGGGAGGTGGAGGGGGTCGTTTTCTCCAGTGTTGTGCCAGAGCTAAACCGGACCTATCACGAGATGTCCGGCCGCTATTTCGGCAGGGAGGCGCTTGAAATAAGCTGCAACTCCCGTCTCAGCATAAGGATACGCTACGACGATCCATCACGCCTGGGCGTCGACCGTATCGTCAACGCCGAGGCCGCATACCA
>JBFZEY010000039.1:0-3789 GCA_041306625.1 Spirochaetota bacterium
GACCCAATCACGAAGAGGATCGTCGGGAGAGGCCTGTGACGGCGCGAACAATGCCATGGCGATGAGCAGGGCGTGGATCATTTGAGGTATACCGCGGGGTAATGATCTCTGTAGAGGAGAAATGACTCGATGAGCCGGTCGCCGGAGAGTTTCTTCCGGTAGACATTCACGCTTATGCCGCCGCGGAGGCGCCTTCCGTCGTCCTGGATCGGAAGTTCCGCCTCTTCCTCCTCGGTGAAAAGCTCATAACGGAAGGCAGGAGGGATGTCGGATCGAATACGCACCAGAAGGCTCTTGCCGCTTACGGACGACTCGATATAAAGCTTCTGATCATAGGGGTTCAGTATGCGGAGGTCCTTCTTTCCGTACTTTATCGTCGCGTCCAGTCCCGGCGGCACGTAAGTGACGGGCTGAAAGTGACGGTGTCGTTCGGCTATCTCGCCGCCGGCGGCCAGAAGCGCGTTAAAGAGCGTGGATGACACCTGGCAGAGGCCGCCGCCGGGTTCGTAACGCAGCTCGTCACGGTAGAGCACCGCGCCGTTTCTGAATCCGTTCCGGGCGGAGCCCTCGCCGACCGTGTCATTGAACGAGAAGATGGATTTCGGCATCATGATATATCCGTCGAGCTTTCCGCAGGCGAGGCGTATGTTGTGGCGTACCGCATCGTCCTGGTCCTCTATCGAGGTGGAGAACGAGGCGATGATCTCAGGCCTTCCATCCCTGGAGGAAGCGTCGAGGGACCGGAGCACGAAGATCATAATTAAAAAAAGTGTCTTCAGTGGTTTCACGTCAGCCTTGCCGCGGACGGCGGGGGTGCGGGTACGATGCCGTCCTTTACGTGGAAAACTATACCGGCAAATCGCGCCATGGGTCAATAATAAAGTTTACCGACGGCAGGAATAATCGCGTTTTTCCGTCCCGTCGGCGGGTAAACGCACTGATATGGAAAAATAATAGTTGCCTTTCGCGTGCAAGGCGCGTATCATTCCATCAACGTTCAAGAGCGGTGCCAGGCGGATAATAAACACGGCATACATGTCCAGCAACGATAACAAGATATTCGTCCTCGATACCAATGTTGTCCTTTACGATTACCGTTGTATTTATTCCTTCGAAGAACACGCAGTCGTTATTCCCATCACCCTCCTTGAGGAAATCGACCGTTTCAAGCGCGGAAACGAGATCATCAATTTCAACGCACGCGAGTTTTCGCGCGAGCTCGACGCGCTCATCGGCGATCGGCTGTTAAACGAGGGGGCGGCGCTCGACTCGGGCGGCACCATCGTCGTAAACACGAACATAAAAAAAGACGAATACCTCCGGGAGATATTCTGGGAGGACACGCCCGACCACCGCATTTTGTCGCTTGCGTACAACCTCGCCAGGGAATCCGGGTTCGGGCGCGTCTTCCTTGTCAGCAAGGACATCAACCTCAGGATGAAGGCCAAGAGCATCGGCCTGAAGGCCGAGGATTACGAGACCGGCAAGGTCAAGGACATCGACGAGCTTTATACCGGCAAGAACCTCGTCGAGGACGTTTCCTCCGGGCTGATCGACACTATGTACCGGGACGGAATGATCCGATTTGAGGAATCGGGCTTCAGTGAGCCGCCCCATCCCAACGAATTTTTCATTATGCGTAACGGCGCCAAGAGCGTGCTCGCCATGTACATGAAAGACGATAACGTCCTGCGGCTCGTTGAGAAAAAGAAGGCCTACGGCATCACGCCGCGCAATGCCGAGCAGACATTCGCCCTGAACGCGCTCCTGAACCCCGCCATAAGCCTGGTTACCCTCTCGGGAAAGGCCGGCACCGGCAAGACGCTCATGGCGCTAGCGGCTTCGCTCGAGTGCCGCAGGGAATACAAACAGATACTCCTGGCCAAGCCCATCATTCCGCTCTCAAACCGGGACATCGGCTATCTCCCCGGCGATATCCAGAGCAAGCTTGACCCCTACATGCAGTCGCTCTTCGACAACCTTTCGGTGATCAAGAACCAGTTCGACGAGGAGTCCGAGGATTTCAGGCGCATTTCGCAGATGGTGGTGAACGAAAAGCTGCTTATAATGGCGCTGGCCTATATACGGGGCCGGAGCCTTTCAAAGGTTTTCTTCATCGTCGACGAGGCGCAAAACCTTACGCCTCACGAGGTCAAGACCATCATCACCCGGGCCGGCGAGGGTACCAAGATCGTATTCACCGGCGACCCCTATCAGATTGACACGCCCTACCTCGACTCCCGGAGCTGCGGCATTACCTATCTTATCGACAAGATGAAGGGACAGCGGTTATACGCGCATGTCACCCTCGAAAAAGGCGAGCGGTCGCAGCTGGCAGAGCTCGCCTCGAACCTCCTCTGATATCGCTCCGGTAGAAATCCATCGCTCCCCGTGTATTGGCCCACCTTCAGCGGCGTCGCGGAATAGAAAGCGGTAGAACATGCCGAAAACCGGCATGTTTACGGTATATTTGATTGACAGGATTCGCTCCGGCGGTCAGCATCGAGGGTGCGGCCGCATGCGGCGGGCGCAATCATCCTCCCGGGAGCGCAGCAATGGCGATAGACAGCAGGCAGCGACAAAAACCGGCGGCAAGCCGTTTCTGCGCATACTGCGAGCACACCGGCATAGTGCATGAGGTGGGATTCGAGGTGATGGGGGAAGTACCGCTTTCTCCGTGCCCGAAATGCGTGATTCCGGCATGCAAATGCGGCGGCGAACCCCCGTATTTCTATTACGACGGCGGCGAGATCCGCGACTGCGCCTGCCGTTCGGTACGGATGCGGATAGACCGCATCAACGCCATTTACTCGCGCTCCGGAATAGACAGGAAATACCGCTGGCGTTTCTTCGACTCGTTCGACTCCATACACAAGCTGGCCGCCGACGCCAAGAACACCGCCTACGACATGGTAAAAAAATTTCCCGCCACCGGCAAGGGGCTCTTCCTCTGGGGAAACCCCGGGACCGGGAAGACCCTGCTCTCTTCCATAATACTCACCGAGCTCATTATACGCCACGCTGTCGAGGGGCGCTTCATCAAGATATCACGCACCTTTTTCAACCGCCTCCGCGCCACCTTTAACGAAGACTCCGATACCTATGGCGAGGCAAACAGGATCGAACAGGAGCTGGGAGAGGTGGACGTGCTCGTGGTCGACGACTTCGGCGTACAGCGCGATTCCGCCTGGGAGGCCGAGACCCTCTATAACCTTGTGGACGCGCGCTACGAGGCCGAGAAGTTCACGATCTTCACCTCCAACAACAATCCGTTCAAGACGCTGAAAGAGCTTTCCGGAGGGAGAATACTCTCGCGCATCAAGGAGATGTGCGTCATAATCGAGGTGTCGGGACCCGACTACCGCGACAGGCTGTAGCCGTGGCGATTGCGTATATTGGACTCGGGACGAATCTCGGAGACCGGCGGGCGAACATCGAACGCGCCCGGCGAATGATGGCCGAGCGGGGGCTTCTGGCCGTAACCGGCGGGAGCTCCGTCGAGGAGACAGAGCCGGTCGACGTGACGGACCAGCCGCGCTTTCTCAACACGGTCGTGCGCGGAACGACGAAGCTCGCGCCTGGCGATCTGTACGCCGGTCTCTCGCGCATCGAGGCCGACATGGGAAGGGTGCGCGTGATATCCCGGGGGCCGCGCATAATCGACCTCGATATACTTTTATATGATGTCATGGTGATCAAAACCGCGGATCTGGAAATACCGCATCCGCGCATTAAGCAGAGGGTGTTTGTGATGAAACATCTGCTCGAGATCGAACCGGATCTGACGGA
>JBFZEY010000040.1:0-2669 GCA_041306625.1 Spirochaetota bacterium
AACGCACTTGTCGCTCTTTTGGCCTCGTGCCTCCTCTCCGCGGCGTCCGCTGCCGTGGTGCTCTCCCAGATCCTTCCCCTGCAGGTCGAAAACATAGCGAACATGGGCCCGTCTATTAACACCCGTTTCGACGATTTCGCCCCCTCCTTTACCGCAGACGGAAAGACGATGGTTTTCAATTCGAAGCGTTCTGGAGAACCCTACCAGAACATCTATCTGGTCCGCAACGAGGACGGCAAATGGAGCGAGCCGCGCGCCATCAGCGAGATAAATTCCCCGTTCAACGACGAAACCCCGTTCATCACCGCTGACGGGGCCTTCATCTTTTTCGCCTCCGACCGCGACGGCAGCCTCGAGATGCCCGCCGACACCGCCGGCAAAATACGGGTATCATACGACATCTATGTAAGCCAGAACATCAACGGGAGCTGGCAGCGCCCGATCAGACTCCCCGGCGCGGTCAACACCGTCCATCACGAGCGCTCGCCAAGCCTCAGCCGTGACTTCTCAACCCTTTATTACACCACATGGCCCTTCGGCACCATCGACAAGGCCTACATAATGAGCGCCGAATACCGGGACGAAACCGGCGACGGTTCCTTCGTCAGTCCACAGCACATGCCCGCGCCAATCAACACCGGTGAACAGGACATCAGTATCGTCCCCGCCCTCGACGGAAAGGGCTTCTATTTTTCCTCGCGACGACCGGGCGGGTACGGCGGATGGGACCTGTATTTCGCGCCCTTCGAGAATGGCAAGTACGGCACTGCGGTGAACCTCGGTCCCGGTATCAATTCAGACGCCAACGACGTCCATCTTTCCATAATCGGCGACAACCTGTTTTTTTGCTCCAATCGGAAAGGCGGCCTTGGGCTGTACGATATCTACACCTCTTCCATTATTAAGACTGAACCGCTTAAAATCATCACCCGTGATAAAAAATCCGGAAAGCCTGTGGAAACCGAACTCAATCTCTTCACCAGGGTCGAACGCGAAGGAGAAGAGCCCATGACCTCCGAACTCAAAAAAAAGACCGATGCGAAAGGTGAGGCTGTAATAACCTATAATCCTGCCGTTAAAACGATCGACCTCAACATCAGCGAAAAAGGATACATGCCGCTCTTCAAAACGATCGACCTTGCAAAGACAAAGGGGGCGCCGCTTGTCATTGAACTTTCGCCCGTCGAAAAAGAGGCGCGCTTCGACATACACGCAATACACTTCGACTTCGAATCCGCCAGGATCAAGTCCGAATCGATCCCCTATCTCGACGCGCTCGCGGAATATCTTAAAAAGAGTCCTGAACTCCGGTTTCAGATTATCGGCCATACCGACCTGCACGGCACGGACGAGTTCAACAACAAGCTCAGCCTCGAACGTGCTCGCGCGGTTAAGGACTACCTGGTCAATAAGGGCATCAACGCGTCGCGCCTCACGATTCGCGGGGCGGGTAAGACCGAGCCCAAGGTCGCGAAAACCGGCCCCGAGTACGACGAGCAGAACCGACGCACCGAATTCAGGCTGTTGCAATGACGGAATGTGATGCGGCGGATCGATAAAAAGCGAAAAAAAACTGCCGATTGTTTCGATCATTAAAGCATGGATCGATCGCCGCGTTTCATCATAGAGCCTTCCCGTGAAGGCCCGCCGACCCTCGCCGTGATGGACGGCGCTTCCAGGCACTATCTTCACAGCAGGGTGGCCCCCACACGCGAAGCGGAATCCCTGCGCCCGGCCTTCAATACCGATAAATACGACCTGCTCATCGTCCTCGGCGCCGGCCTCGGCTACCATCTCCTGCCGCTGGGCGAGGGTGCCCTTGCGTACACACGAGTGTTGATCATCGACATCATGCATGGAATAGATTCGGAGATCACCCGCAATCCGTTGACTACCTTTCTGCTCGATCCGTCCGTAGGCTTTGTTACCGGCTGTTCCATGGACGACATCGAACTACGGGTCGGCGAATTTCTTTCCAGGGGCGCGACCAGGGGTATCCAGGTAATTGAACATCCCGCATCGTTTCGCCTTTTCCCGGAATACTATGGCAATGCCAGGGAGGTCATCCGCAGAGCCATCGACCGCTTCAGCGCCAACACCGCCACCAGGAATGCATTTTCAAGGCGCTATCTTCGTAACGCTCTGCTCAACATCGGGAGCATCGGGCATTCCCACCCGGTTAATGCACTGTTCGCCCGGCTGGAGGGCCGGCCCGGCGTTGTCATCACCTCGGGACCGTCTCTGGACGGAATTCTGCCGTTTATTAAGAAATCCCGTCAGCGTATTGTGATCGTTGCGGTCGACTCGGCACTTCCAGCACTTTCAGCCTCCGGAATAACGCCGGATTTCGCAGTTTCCATCGACCCCCAGCAGCATGTCTGTGAGCATTTCGCCAACTGGATGCCCGGGGAAACGGTACATGTATTTTCACTCACCGGATATCCGCTTCCGGTCCGCCGGCACGGCGGGCTTCTGTCGCTCAACACGCATCCCGTCTCCCAGCTAATCGAAGAGCTGCATCCCGAGGCCGTGGGTTCGATCGATTCAGGAACAGGGACGGTCGCCGGAGACGCCATCCGGTTCGCGTCTCTCCTCGGGCTTTCACCGATCGCACTTTCAGGCTTCGACTTCTGTTTCGGCAATCATACAATCTACGCCCGATATACGGC
>JBFZEY010000041.1:0-6261 GCA_041306625.1 Spirochaetota bacterium
CTAGGGGAATCCCGGTCGGTATCGATAAAAATTTTACCTACGAGTCGCGGACCATCCCCGTGGCTCCGGGCAGCATCGGCATACTACATTCCGACGGTCTCGAGTCGGCCCTTAACACCTCCGGCGCCGCCTACTCGACCGGCAGGATCAAGGATATTATCCGTCTCAACCGGGGTGACTCCCCGGCGGTACTCGTCCGGAAAATCTACGACGATTTCAAGAACTTTACCCGCGGGAGCACGCTGACCAACGACGTCAGCCTGATCGCGTTCAGGTGCGATTGAAACTGCGGGTAAGGGCCGGTCTCTACAATGAACGCACGCAAATCTTCAGACCGGTTGCTCGAAGCTCTCGCCCGGTATCACAATCTCCTCATCCTCATCAAGGGGTCGCCGGATCCTGATGTTATCGCCTCTTCCTTCGCTCTCATGGCGGTATGCGACCATATCGGCCTCAAATCATCAATCGTGGCGCTTGCCGAAATTTCGCATCCGCAAAACAGGGCGATCGTCAAAAGTCTCGAGATTCCCCTGACCATCGAAAAGGGTGCGCCTTCGCCGCACGGTTACGACGCGTACGCGGTGCTGGACTTCCAGTCCGCATATACAAAAGGCGTTTCGGAAAAACTTCCGTGCGCCGTGCATATCGATCATCATGCCGAGGAGGAAGACGATGTTAAGGCCGATTTCCGCCTGGTTTCTGACCAGGCGGGCGCGGCCAGCACCTACATGACACTCATTCTCCGCGAGCTCGATCTGCCGCCGCGCGGCCCCATGCGCACCGGCGTTGCCACCGCCCTGCTTCTGGGCATCCAAACCGATACGGATAATTTGCGCCATGCGACAAAGCTCGATTACGAGGCGCTTCAGTTTCTTTCCATGATGGTCGACGAACGGATCGTTCAAAAGATATCGAACCTGCCGCTTTCAGAGGACGCACTCAGGCTCATCAGTACCGCAATGTCCGACCATGAAACGTACCGTGACTGGTTCTTCGCCGGCCTTTCGTTCATCGACGAATCCAAAAGGGACAATATCGCCATCGTCGCCGATTTCCTGCTCGGGAGCGGGGAGGCAGAAACCGTCGCGGTATTCGCCATCATTGAAAAAAAACGCCGGGCAGGACTTATCCTGGATGTCTCATTTCGGACATCTAACTCCGATCTCGATCTGAACGGCCTCATCAAGAGCATAACACCCAACGGGGGCGGTCGCGCCTACAAGGGAGCCTACCAGGTGAACCTGGATTATTTCGCCTCCTGCCCGGACAGGGAACTGCTCTGGAAGGCGGTTCGGCTTACGACGATTGAGACATTGAAGGTGGCCCGCGACAACGTACGATTCATCGAGCTGCGTGGCTTTTACCGGCGAATGAAAGGAAAAATCGAAAGCATTCTAGGCGGTTAGAACACCAGGGTAAAATTCAGACCCACCTGATAGGATACAATCTCGCGGGCGATCCCTTCGGTTTCCCTGTTGCGGTAACGCTCCAGAGCCCACCGTGCGACGAGCCCTCCCTGTACGTTTTTGTGGAGGTCCATGGTAAGCTTTGCCGATACGAGATGCTGGTCGTAGGGTTCCGGAGATACCGTGCGTGTATAGTCGTAGCGGTTGAGCAAAAGCGAGTATTCGATGCTGAAAATCGGGAAGGCCACCAGCTTGTACAGGCTCGAGAACGCGGTATAGAGCCACAGCACGTCCGTTTCATATAGCGCTGAAAAGCTGTAACCCCTGTCAACCTCCTTGAACGGCGGCGATATTGCCATGTTGGCGATAAAAATATCGTCCCTGCGATCGCGCTGAGATTCGTCGTACTCAATATATTCCTTGCGCGTCCTGTGGCGGTAATCGACGCCTGAGCGCAGACTGAGGCTGGAACGGTCCCGCTTCAGCGTTACCCCCACCCTGGGCGTATGGACATTCTCCTCCATATTGTAGGTGATAAGCATGTTACGCCCGTAATCGTAACCGATGAAAAAGGTGGCCGCGTGATAGGGCAGCCCCGGAGTGTTGGGGCGGAAGAAACTGAAAGAGAAAATTCGCATGAGGTCAAAGTTTATATTTGTGTTCGCACTGAGCGTCACCACCTGCTGCGGAATGCCTTCGACCGTCTGCCGCTCGCTCACCTGACTCAGGTTCCCTCCGCCGGTCACGATGACCTTTTCGAAGTCCATGGTCGTATTCAGCGAATAGCTATCGACGAGTTTCAGGCTGTTTGTATAATTACCCGCCTGCTCCCCGCCGGGATAAAGGATTTTTCGATTGAGGCGGTTATACGCGAAATCCCTGCCATTGGCGAAATTTCCGCGCCCGGTAAAAAAATGCCATGGAGGATAGGAGAACATGTCGAAGCCGGCATCGGAAAGGCCCCGGAACGCCCTGTTGATGCCGTATTCTTCGCGCAAGGCCCCCACCCCCTCGCCCTCATAGGGGATGGCAGCCTCCTGAAGCAGGAGCGACCTGGTATATGAGAAATTGCAGCCCTTGACAAAAGAGAGAGCGGGCACCCCGTGAAAATCAACCGGCAGCGTAAATCCGTTCGATACGTATCCCCGGGCGTCTTTGGATCGCTCGAAAGGGCCGGAGGTGACACGTTCGGCTTCCTGGTAGTCGCGGAAACGGTTCTCGAAATACTGGAACTCGGTACGGACCGAAGGGGAAAAAATCCACAGCCTTCGAAGACCCGCATAGAGCGTGGTCTTGCTGTTTCGCTCAACAAATTTATGGTCACCGCTGTACACGAACGGCAGGTGATAGTCGCCCCGCACGTCGCCGAGCACCTCCGTGTCGCTGAGTCCCGACTTACCCGAAAGCTCCACTATTTCGTGCGAACCGACAAGAAAGGTCGGCCGCACATGAAACTTACTCGACTGGTAGTCGATGCTGAGTTCCGTCGTGCCCTTCTGGCGCTTTTCGCTTTCATGGAGCGGCAGATAGGTCTCGAGCGTGGGCGGATCGAGACCATCGGCGCTTCTGGATACGGTCTCCTTCTTGAAGGACATGTCCATCTGGAGGCTTGTTGATAGCTTTCCGCCGAAGAGTTCGGCGATTTCATCTTTCACCAGGATTGCCGGGCTGTGGGCGCGGTTTTTTACCAGGTGCTGAACGCGATACGTATCCGAGCCCACGGTAATATCCTCTCCACGCTCGTTTTCGTACGCGTCGTTTTTATAGACGAGCTTGATCTTTGGCACCATGGATGCCGTTGGCGCGTAATCGGATTCAAGGTAAAAACTCCGCTTTTCAGCCCGCCCGCGCCTGTTCTCCGCGACCTCGTTGTTGAACGAATCGGTTTCTGATTTTTCCTGGATAAAATCCAGGCGCATGCGCCACTCGGGAAGGATGTTCACCGAGGTGAAAAGCTGGCGGTATTTTTCAGCGATGTCCGTCGCGGTTTTACCGACGGTACTGAACTGCGATCCGTGCCCCTTTTCGATATATTTAATGTAGAGGTCGGAGATCACGGGCACTCCGGATTTCGTGCGAAAAAGCGGTCGCTTCCCGCGGATCTCTACCTCGTACCAGTGCGCACTGTCGGTAAGGGTGTCCGGATCGCTCGCGTACATATCGTTCACCCAGAGTTTTCCGGTTCCGGTGCTGTTGACTATGACTTCCATATAATTAATGCGCTTCAGGTCGGGGTTCCCCTCGGACAGCGTTTTATTAATGCCTCCCGATCCGTCACGCAGGTTGAGCATCACCTCGCGCCATACCGGTCCGTAATCATTCAGGAACTGGTATTCGTAGTAATCGCTCTCGGTCGATCCGATCCGCACGCGAATTGCGTCCCCGGGGCTAGCCGTTCGTGCGTTGATCCAGATATTCATCTTTTTATAAAACCGCAGGTCCATCGGTTTTGAAAACTTTCTCGTTACCGATCCGGTGCCCGCCAGATTATAGTCGATCTCCAGCGCTGTCTCGATCTCGGCCCTGAGTTCCTTATCGCTCTTGTCCCCGTGCAGGGACTGGTAAATATCGCTTCTTAGAAATGCAAAGGCGTTCAGCCTGTAATCGGGATCGTTCTGGGTGTCGACCATGGTGATCTTGAATCGCGCCGGGTCCTCCTCGGCGACTCCGTTAATCTTTACATTTCGCCAGCGCGACGAGACAAACTTGAGGCTGTCGATGTAAATTCTGCCCGTGGCCGGCAGCGAGGAGTGCACGAAAAGCCGCACCGCCTCTACCTGTTTCAATATTTCAATCTGCTCTGCGGTGATCGTACTGCGCGAAAGATAGATCCTGACCATTTGCCAGTCTCCGGTGCCCATAGCGACGGATATGGGACCGCCCTGCGTTGCCGCGCCCGGCAGGCGCACCACGCTCTCATAGCGGTCGAGCACGCCGTTGCCGTTTATATCCTCGGCGTTCAGCACCCCGTCACCCATTGTGGAATCGCCGAGTTGCGGCCCGGTGCCTACCCAGGTATTGTAGCCACCGGCAGGGTTGAACGGATACCCGCGATCCTCGTGTATGCCCGCCGAGGGATCGAAATCCAGGAAACCGTTGCGATTGAGATCCTCAGTATCCAGGATCCCGTCTCCATCTGAATCCTCATCGATTTTCCCCAGATCGATATACAGATTGACCGGTGCGCTGAGCGCCTCTCCGCGATACCAGACTTCCACGTACTGCAGGCCCGAAAAATCCACTGCCTCCGACGAGAGGCGCCTGGTAACCACAGGAGCGCGCGACTCGGCTCCGGCAAACTCGAACTCAAACACCAGTGAACGCTGGGTATCGAGGTCGCGTACCGAATTCTCGACATGTCCGGTCGCGACATTGTAGGGCCCGGGCTTCTTTTCGTAGGGAACGTTATAAGGCGTAAAGCCGGTCCCCTTCAGCGAACCGGCGTTCGAGGGATCACGGTAATACTTGTAGTATAGCCTTCCCCGCTCGGCTTGGGGTAGGGAATCGGGCATTGAGGCGAGTATCCAGTCCTTGTCCGACAGCGAAACCCCGGTTATCTCCTCCGATGATTCCATATCGTCAACAAGACCCTTGCCGAAGGTGTTGATGTTCTTATAGCTGCGGGCGTACTCGGCATACGCCTTGAGGTCGAAAGGCGCCGCGTTCAGCGATACCCCCGGCACGGCGTTGAGCATGTCCTTTATTCGTCCCTCGGAGAGCTTGAGCGAAGCGTCGCCCTCGAAGACCATTGTCTGAGAGGGCTCACTCCCCACCATTGGTATGATCTCTCCCCCGGAGGAGCGCGTGTACAGGAAGGTGCCACCGATGTCCAGGTCCCTGCTCAGCCGATAATCGGCCCTGAGTCCGCCGATAAAGGACTGCGACTCCGCCGTGAAGGGAAGGTATTCGTACTTTACCTCTATGTTCGTTTCCGAACCAATGAGTGGATTGTTAGGATTGGCAAAACTTAAATAACCCGACGTATGGTCGATCGAATAGAGGGATCTGGCAATCTCGCGCCCGTCCACCTTGATGCGCACGCTGTCGGGGATAATATTAAAATGTTTAAGCTGGAAGCTCCGGGCTTCGCGGTAATAATCGACGCGAATGCTGTAGACCGAGCGATCGACCACCAGGGCCGACTGGCTTTCCGTGTAAACAAGCGACTGGATCGTATCGGGCGGATCGGCCAGCACCTGTTTGAACGGTTCTCTCAGGTGAAAACTCACGGTCCCTTTCGAATAGTCAACGGTGTACTTCCCGAGCTTCACCGTTTCTCCCCTGGTCAGGAGCTGGTTGTTGCCGAAAAACTGAAGCTTGAAATTTTCCTGCAGCACCTGCCTCTGGCCGATATAATAAACGGATCTCACCTCATAGATGTCTAAGTTCTGTTTTCCGTCGTTGTTCCTGTCATCACCGATCTCCTCGTGAATCGAATAGCCGTATTTGATGAAAACGAATACCTTCCCGGAGAACCCTCCGCCCGGATGAGCCGGATCGCCGGGGACAAGGGCCGCCGGGTCCGAGGTGACCGTACCACCGCCGATCGTATAGACGGCGAAGATACGCGCGGAGTGCGGAACCGCGCGCATGATGCTTATCATACCGGTGTTAAAGTTGATCGTATAATCGGAACCGGCAACCATTCGCGTATAATAACCGCCGTCCATGGACAGCTGGATCGCGTTAAGGTTGTTCAGCGGGTTCTGATCGTCCATGTACAGTTCAAAGCCGGACGTATCGATGTTCACCGGGAAGGGCAGGTAGGCCTGGGGGTCCGCGGGCTCCGAGGTCATCGCTATCGTCGTGTACGGATCGGCCGGAGGAATGATCAGGTTGTCGTAACGCTTAAAGG
>JBFZEY010000042.1:0-9147 GCA_041306625.1 Spirochaetota bacterium
CTGCCATGCCGGTACGACAACGGAAACCGCATCGGCGGTTTTGAGCACCCGGTACACGGCCCAGGGCTGGCGCCCGACCTCCGCGGCGATCCAGCCGAACTCGTTGGCGAGGTGCGGCAGCGGGATCGCGGCGATGAGAGCAATGAGAAACCATCTGGCGGTATATGCCGTGCCGCGAACGAGCATCAGCGCGCCGAGCGCCGCCAGAAGGGCGAACAGCGCGCCAAGGGCGATCATCACGTGATAGGTCAGGTACGGAAGAAGCACCGGCGGCCTCTCGTCGGGTTTGAATTCGTTGAGTCCAAGTACCTTCGCGTTCGGGTCGAAATAGGCCAGAAGGCTCAAGAGCTTCGGGACCGAAACCTCGAGGTATGTTTTCTGCTCGCTCTCGACGGGAATTCCGAAGAGGGAGAGCGGCGCTCCTTCTGTCGTGTTCCAGAGCGCTTCAAAAGCCGCCATTTTTTCCGGCTGTGTTTTGGTTACCTGGACCGAGCTCGAATGGCCGGATACGAACTGTGCCAGGGCCGCGAAGATATAGATAATGAGCGATATCTTCATGATTATTTTAGAGATGGCCTCATGACGCTTGTTGAGCAGGTACCAGGCGGCAAGTCCCGCGAGGAAAAGCGAGCCTGTAATCCAGCCGGCGAGCATGGTGTGCAGGAACCTGATAACCGTAGATGGATTGAACACGGCGGCGTAAAAGTCCGTCAGTACCGCGCGGCCGCCTTCCATTACATAGCCGGCCGGGGTCTGCATCCATGAATTGGCGATGATTATCCAGAAACCGGACAGGTGCGCTCCGAAAAAGACCAGGAAGGCTGAAAGCCAGTAGACCTTCCGCGATACGCGGTTGCGGCCGAACAGGAGCACTCCGAGGAATACCGATTCCAGGAAAAAGGCCAGTATGCCCTCCGCGGCGAGCGGGGCGCCGAAGATGTCTCCCACCAGGCGCGAATACTGCGACCAGTTGGTCCCGAAGGAAAATTCGAGAACGATGCCCGTCGCGACGCCTAAAGCAAATATGAGCCCCAGGATTTTAATCAGGAACGAAGATATCGTCTTGTAGATTTCCTCGTCCGATTTTAGATACAGCGTTTCGAGGACGAGTATGACGAGCGTAATCCCGAACGTTAAAGGCGGGAAGATAAAATGAAAGCCCGCCGCAACGGCGAATTGAATGCGGGAAAGAAGAACAACATCCATTGTATACCTCCCGGTTGGTCCGTATTACTTTTCGGCCTCGAACGAATCCTTTTCGACACCGCAGACGGGGCATACCCAGTCGGCGGGGACGTCTTCAAAAGCGGTACCGGGCTTAACGCCATTGTCGGGATCCCCGACGGCGGGATCATAGATATAGCCGCACACGGTGCATACATACTTTTTCATGACAGTCCCCCTTATTAATTGATAAAATTGACCAAGTTTGTGAAATGAACATGAAACGCCGGGTACGTCCGCCAGATTATTTGGCTTCGGCGGTGTATCCGGCGTTTTTAATGACATCGATAACGGTGTCGGCGCTCGCATGGCCGCTTACTTCAAGCAGCTTATGTTCCAGGTCGATAGTAACCCCTTGTACACCGTCCAGCCGGCCAAGCGCGTCGCTGATTTTCCTGACACAATGCTGGCAGGACATGTCTGTAACTAAAAATTTCATCGACCGACTCCCATTGTCCGCCTCGAGCTTCAGACTGTGCGAAATGACTTGATAGATCATATACAAAGTGCGTCACGAAATCAAGAAAAATATTCCGATTATCGCATCACCGGAGAAACGGGCGTTCCCGCCGGTTACCGGGGAAACCCGTTTTCGTGTGAATCCATTGATACCGTTAGATCGCCGACTTGAGATTCCCGGAGATCTGTGCAGGCTTCCCGCAGTTCTGAATGCACTTTATTACCGGCTCTACAGGTTATCGTCCCCCTGACGGGATTAGTTGGACCTGTTCAAGGAATTGTGCGATGCCGGATCTCCAGGGCGATACGTATCCCATGATTTCCCGGCCGGCAAAAAACGAGTTGTGGTTGGGGGGAGTCCCGGTGGAAATGTTAGCGTCGTGCGCGCAAAAAGTCGATAATCTCCCTGTTAACCAGACTGGCATGAGTTTCCATCAGCGCGTGAGGCCCCTTGGACACCATCACCAGCTTCGAATCGGGAAGCAGAGAGTGCATTCTAATCCCTGACGACGCCGGGACCAGCCGGTCGTCAGTCCCGTGAAGGATTAGCGCCGGTCTTGTAATGCCCGCTATGCAGTCCTCAACCTCCCAGGGGGGGGTGCCGAAATTGCGCAGTATTCTCAAAAAGGCGTAGGTATACCCGCGGGTGCGGGACGGCATAATGTAGCGGTTGATGTAATCGTCACTCACCGCGATAAGGCCGTTGGTGTTGATGGCGCTGTTGAGCAGCCGGACGACGGGCTTGAAGTTAAAGAGGATGATGAATTCCCCAAGGAGCGGGTAGCGCATGAGGCGGAAGGCGAGGTTATCGTTTCGTTCACGGCGAAGCCCGGCGCTTGCTATCAGTACGAGGCTGTTGGTCATCGAAGGGTAGAGACAGGAGAACCTCAGGGCGACCGCCCCTCCCATCGAATGGCCGGCGAGGTGCGCACGGCGTATGCCCAGAGCGTTCATGAATTCACGGATCTGGAGGGCATACAGGTCGAGAGAATATCGGATCCCATACGGCTTGTCACTCATGCCGTGTCCGAAAAGATCGACGGCGTAGACCCGGTATCCCGCACGCGCGAGCGCGTTGATATTGCTCTCCCAGGACAGTATGGACTGGCTGAAGCCGTGGACCAGTATTACGGCAGGTCCCCTGCCGCGCGTCCGGTAGTCCATGGTATAATTGAGAACCGAAATGGTGTCATGCTCCGTCAGGCCGGCACGCAAGCGGTCGGTGGTCGGCTTGAGCCCCTCGACGATCAACGGCACAAAATAAAAAACGAGGAGGCATGCCGTGATAAAAGTTATGAACTTTTTAAGTGATCCCATGACGGTTCAGGCTATACTACACCAACCCGGCGGTTGCAAGTATAAATTGACACCGCCTTCCGTAAAACAAATGAATGTGGCAATGGCCATGGTCGGGTGAAGGTGAAAAGACGTTCATCGTTTGTGTAACGGGTGCTGAAATTTACTGCTTGGAAAAGTGCGGTGATGCATGTACATTATAGACTGGAGGTAAGCAATGGCGGATGAAAAGAAAAAAATACGCAGGCATGGCGCCGACAGTGTCGTAAAAGCGATTAACGGCATGGTTATCATTTCGTGGGGGGTTTTTCTGGTGGCGTTTATGATTGTGTCGATATCCGGCTCCTCCGGCGGCGGGGCGTCGTACGGTATAGTCAGGACCGGGGGCAAGGCGCTTACGGGCTGGGCGATCGCCCTCATGGTTGTGCAGTTCATTCTCTGCGTCACCGGTCTTGCCGTGCAGTCGAGCCGGATGAAGCGTAAAAGCGACCGATTCAGCATGTCACTGATTATCTTTGCCCTTCTTTCTGTCGTGGGCCTTTTTGTCTTTGTATTTGTACTGGCCTGACAAGCAAGAAACAGAGCGGTGCGGCTGAGGAGGTATGGCAGCCGAGGTGAAGGTATGTCCAATTTTTTCTTGACACTGATGGCATAATGCCGGCTATATTCAGCAAGGATCGCAGGAGAGACTCCTGTCGCACGAGGGGCGCCGAAGGGGCAAGTCCGTACCATACGAGGATGAAACTCTCAGGCAAAAGGACTGCGGTTTGTATACGTCCTGGAGAGTCCCGGCAATAGCGGGCACCGAAGGTTATAAATCCCCCCCGTGGGGATAATATCTCAGGTAGAAAGACAGGAGGAAGGCGCGTTGCAAGACCGTCTTCCTTTTTTTATTTCCGGGGAAAGGAAGTCCCGCGTATCAGGGGTTATTGCTTGTTCCACACTCGAACACAGACTTGAAGACGGGAGCCCGAATGAACCATATTGTTATCATCGGACTGGGAAGCGCCGGATACGCGGCGCTGATGAGCATCAGACGCACTGCGCTGAAATCGCGGATTACCGTAATAGATCCAAAGTTGACCGACCTGATGCACCCCTGCGGCATCCCCTATTCCCTCGGAGGACATGTTCCATCCGCGGGCCTGGAACAGGATATCTTTCTTTCTAAAATGGGAGTCGAAAAACTGGCCGGAAAGGCGGTGGGAATCGACTCCGATTCACGGACAATAACGATGCGCGCAGGCGAAGGAGAGCGCACCATCACGTTTGATGCCGCGATCATCGCTACGGGAACCGTTCCCGCAGTACCGCCGATTTCAGGATTGGAGCGGGCGCTCTACAATGGACTGTACCCGCTTGCGACCGTGAATGATTTAAACAGGATAAAGGATCGACTCGATTCAGCGGTGAGGGGAATCGTTATCGGAGCCGGGGCGATCGGCCTCGAGGCGGCGATCGCCCTCCGCAAGCATCTCAAGACAATAAACCTGCTGGAAATGAAACCGCAGGTACTGCCGGGCGTTCTTGACCCGGACATGTCCGTACCGGTGCGGGAGCATATGGAATTCCATGGTATCATCATGAACCTCGGGGCGTCGGTTGATGGTGTGCTTTCGGACGACGGTTTTGCCGGTGTATCGAGCGGAGGAACGGCATACGAAGCGGAGATCGGCATCCTGGCGGCCGGGTTCCGTCCGGACACAGGTCTGGCCGCCGCTTCCGGAATCCCCTTCGAACCGCTCGGCATTACCGTGGATGAAAGGATGCGAACCTCGGTCCCCGGCGTATTCGCGGCAGGTGACTGTAGTGCGGCCTGGTCGGTGATCGATGGCGCGAGGGTGCCGGTAAAACTCGCAACCTGCGCCTATCGCCAGGGGATTGTCGCGGGCATAAACGCGGCGGGAGGCGATGTCGCCTATCGGGGGACGGCCGCCACGTTCGTAACGAAGGTCGGCAACCTCGAGGTGGCCGGCACCGGATATACCACCGAGGCGGCAAAGGCCGCCGGGTTTACGCCGGTCGAGGGGAAGATCCGCACCGGCATACTTCCTGATTATTTCCCCGGCAATACCGAAATTTCTCTCAAGGTGATATGCGACAGGGGCTCGGGCAGGTTTTTAGGCGCCCAGGCGGTGGCCGAGAAGGGAGCGGCCGAACGCATCAATCTTGTAAGCATGGCGCTTGAGTGTGGGATCCTGCCGGCCGATTTCTGGAGAGTCGAGCTCGCGTACTGTCCCGCGGTAAGCGAGGTGATCGATCCCCTCAACAAGGCGGTTGAATATGCATTAAGGAGGATTGCCCGATGATACAAAAAACGACGCTCCACGGGGAACACATGGCCCTTAAGGGACGCATGGTCGATTTTGCGGGATGGGAACTCCCGGTAATGTACTCGTCGATTATTGAGGAGCATACCGCCACACGAACGAAGGCGGGCCTGTTCGACGTATCGCATATGGGGGAGGTTATCGTGAAGGGACCGGGCGCGGAAGGATTTCTCCGCCGGCTGATTCCGACGAGGCTGAGCAAGCTCGCTCCGGGAACATCCATGTACAGCTGCATGTGCCGCGACGACGGCGGCGTAGTCGATGATATCTTCATTTTTATGGTTTCGGGAACAGAGTACTATATCGTGGTAAACGCCGCGACGCTCGACAAGGACCTCGGCTGGATGCGCTCACACGCGGACGGTGATACGGAAATAATCGACGTTTCCGCGGAAACGTCCAAAATTGACTTGCAGGGGCCCGCCTCGGGCGATATTCTGAAAAAGGTCGTCGAGGATGAGCGCGCTGGAGGCATGGGCCGCTTTCAGTTCTTTTATACCGATTACAAAGGCGTTCGGATGATGGTTTCGCGCACCGGCTATACCGGCGAAAACGGCTACGAGCTCTTCGTTCCAAACGATACGGCGGTTCCGCTGTGGAGGGATATTCTTTTAGCGGGAGAGGGGGCCGGAATCATGCCCGTCGGCCTGGGGGCGCGCGATACCCTGCGACTTGAGGCGGCATATTCGCTGTACGGTCACGAGTTGTCCGATACCATCACGCCGGTCGAGGCGGGCCTCGGGTGGCTCGTAACGAGCGCGGACGACTATATCGGACGAGGTGTTCTTGCCGGGCAGAAGGAAAATGGGGCGCCGCGCGGGCTTATCTGTTTCGAACTCGAGGGCAGGGGTGTTCCGCGGGAACACTGTAAAGTAATTAAAGACGGCGTCGGGATTGGAATCAGCACCAGCGGCGGTTTTTCTCCCACGTTTAAAAAGGGGATCGGAATGGCCCTGGTAAAAGCCGGCTCTGTCGGGACCGGTGATGGGTTTGCACTCGAGATACGGGGCAATCCGGTTCCGGCAAGGGTGGTAAAGCGGCCGTTCTACGCCTTCAATGGCTGAATGCGTCGGCGTCGATTCCGGCATATCACTTGAAGGAATCAGGGTTGTCCCGAAACCGGGCAATGAAAGGATTTTCCGCCGCACGCGGTGAGAAATCCGATACGACCAAAATTTGCATAAAGTAGGGTATACATTTCCGGCCAGGTCCGGAGAAATACATCGGAGGAATACATGAGCCAGATACCGGAAGATTTAAGGTACACCAGGGACAGCGAATGGATTCGCATGGACGACGAGTTCAAAGCCACCTGCGGCATCACCGATCATGCACAGGAGATGCTGACCGACATCGTCTTCGTCGAACTGCCCGAGACCGGAATGGAGGTGGCGCAGGGGGAGCAGGTGGGGGTGGTCGAGTCCGTGAAGGCGGTATCTAACGTATATTCGCCGGTTTCGGGAAGAATCGCCGAGGTCAACACTGCGCTCGAAAATTCGCCGGAGCTTCTCAACGGCGACCCTTACGGCGAGGGCTGGATCTTTAAGATCGAAGTAAAATCACCCGGCGAGCTCGAAAGCCTCATGAACGCCGACGCGTACACCGCCCACATCGAATCGGAGAAGTAACATGAACTATACGTGCAGCCCCGACGACGACCGCAGCGTCATGCTGAGGTCCATCGGCGTTCGCGACGTCGACGACCTCTTCGCGGATATCCCCGACGCCCTGCGGCTAAGGACGAAGCTCGACCTGCCGTCCGCGCTCTCGGAAATGGAGATCATGCGTCTCATCGAGGACCTGGCGGCCAAAAACCGCCCCGGGCGCTGTTTCGCGGGCGCCGGGGCCTACATTCACTACATGCCTGCGGTGGTCGACGCGCTCGCCTCGCGGTCGGAGTTCTACACCGCATATACGCCCTACCAGGCGGAGGTGAGCCAGGGCACCCTGACCGCAATTTTCGAGTTTCAGACATTCGTATGCAAACTCACGGGCATGGACGTCGCCAACGCGAGCATGTACGACGGCGCGACGGCGCTCGCCGAGGCGGTGCTCATGTCGGCCCACGTTTCGGGGGAAAAATCGGTGCTTACCGGTGACTCACTGCATCCCCATTATCGCTCGGTGCTTGAAGCCTACTGCGGAGCAAACGGACTCGAACTGCGCATACTGCCGTCAGCGAAGGGGGTGATGGATACATCCGCACTTGCCGGAGCGATTGACGCTGGTACGGCCGCGGTGCTTACCCAGAACCCCAATTTTTTCGGCTGCCTGGAGGACGTTGCGGCGATAACCGGGGCCGCTCATGCCGCAAAGGCGCACAGCATCATGGTCGTTACCGAGCCCCACAGCCTTGGTCTGCTCGCCGCGCCGGGAAAGCTCGGCGTGGACATCCTCTGCGGTGAAGCGCAGTCATTCGGTAATCCCGTCGGATATGGCGGGCCGGCGCTCGGAATACTGGCCGCGAAGGGCGAATTCATGCGCCGCATGCCCGGCCGCCTTGTCGGAAAGACGGTCGATGCGGACGGCAAAGAGGCGTATGCGCTGACGCTCCAGACGCGCGAGCAGCATATACGCCGAGAGAAGGCTACCTCCAACATCTGCACCAACCAGGGACTCTGCGCCCTCCGGGCCGTGATCTACCTTTCCGCGCTTGGCAACGCCATACGACCGCTTGCGGAACTCAACCACCGGCTCGCAGCACGATGCAAAACGATGCTTGCATCGAAGGGATTTTTACCGGTATTCGACCGGCCCTATTTCAACGAGTTCGCGGTAAAAATCAAAAACGCACCGGTCGTGATGAAGCGACTGGAGGAAGAAGGATTCGTTCCAGGAGTCCACCTTGGAGATTATTACCGGGAATACGCAGACTGTATCCTCGTCTGCTGTACGGAGATGACGAGCCCCGCGGAAATAGACGCCTTCGCTGAAGCGGTTGCGCGGTGCGCCCGGTAAACCCGTATCCGGGCCGTCCGCCATGCGGGAGAAGCGGAATATTGATTACTGGAATTTCAGGATGAGGTGGCGACATGCCGGTAATTTTTGAAAAGAGCAGATGCGGAAGGAGCGCTTACGCCGTGCCGTCGTGGAAACTCGCCGACACGGATCCAATCCCCGCGGCCATGTGCAATGACGGCGTGGACCTTCTCGAAGTGGGAGAGGTTGATATCGTTCGGCATTACACGGCCCTTTCCAGGATGAACTTCGGTGTTGATACCGGAATGTATCCGCTGGGAAGCTGCACCATGAAATACAATCCCAAGATAAACGAGCGCGTCGCCGCGCTTCCGGGCTTCACGTCGCTTCATCCGCTGTCGTCGCCGGCCCTCGCGCAGGGTGCGCTCGAGGTGCTGTACGGCCTGTCGGAGTATCTTGCCGCGATAACCGGGATGCGGCGCTTCTCGTTCGCTCCCGCGGCGGGGGCCCACGGCGAGCTTGCCGGGGTTATGGTGATAAAAAAATATTTCGAGAAGAAAGGCGAAAAGCGCGGCGTCATCCTCATTCCCGATTCCGCGCACGGGACCAACCCCGCATCGGTTGCCATGTGCGGCTTCGATGTGCGGGAGGTGCCATCGACCGCCGAGGGCGATGTTGACATGCACAAACTTGCTGCAATGGTCGATGAAAACGTGGCGGCAATGATGCTCACCAGTCCCAATACGCTTGGTCTTTTCGATCGCAACATCGTTGAAATCGCCCGTGTGCTGCACGACAAGGGCGCGCTTTTTTATTGCGACGGCGCGAACCTCAACGCGGTACTCGGCGTGGCGAAGGTGCGCGATATGGGTTTCGACCTCATGCACATAAATTTACATAAGACGTTTTCGACGCCGCA
>JBFZEY010000043.1:0-5160 GCA_041306625.1 Spirochaetota bacterium
CACGAGCATGCCGCCGGACCGCATGGTGAGCACCGATGAGCCCGGCGAATGGCCCGGGGTGTGATGCATGGTGAGTTCGATACCGCCGATATCGAACAGGGCTTCGGCCCCCTCCATCCTGACGTCGACCTTCGTAGGCTCCATGCGCGCACGGTACCACGAGGCTGCCGTCACCTCGGGATCGGCCATCTCGATGAATTCCGCGTCGAGCTCGTGCGCCACCGTGCGAGCCGCTGTCGCGCTGCGAAGGAGAAGCGCGCCACCGGAATGATCGTAATGGCAGTGGGTGAGAAAGATATGGGTGATATCACCGGGCCGTACGCCGGCTTCGGCGATGTTTTTCAGCACGCGGGAGTGACCATCTCCGGTGCCGGCGTCGATAAGCGCCGCGGCGTCCCGGCCCTTGACCAGATAAATGGCCGCGTCGGACGGGTCCGAAACGGACGGGCCGCCGACAAGGTGGACGTCCGCGGTGATCTTCATGCCTTTTTTCTTCTGGCGAGCTCGCGGGCGAGGACCTCGGAGACCCGGTCCACGTCGGGCGGAAGCTCTATCGGCCTGTTGGCATACGTGCTTTTGACCCCGTCGATGGTCCCCTGGTGATAGCCCACCTTGAACTCGGAGAACTTCAGACCGTGCGCGGTCGAAATAACGATGGTCCGCGCATCACGCGGGATGTCTCCCCGCTCGACGAGCTTGATGAGAACCGCGAGCGCGACACCGGTGTGCGGGCAGGCGTAAAGCCCCGTGCGGTCCGCGAGCGCCGCCGCGTCGGCGAGCTCTTCCTCGCTCGCCTGCTCGACAATGCCGTCGTACTCCCTGAGCGCCGAGATGGCCTTGCGCACCGAAACCGGGTCGCCGATCTGGATGGCCGAGGCGAGCGTCTTGCCCGGGACTATCGGCTCGAAGTCGCTGTAGCCCTTCAGGTATGATCGGTAGAGGGGATTCGCCTTTTCGGCCTGGGCGAGCACGATGCGCGGTTTGCGGTCGATCATGCCCAGATCCAGCATCATGCTGAAGCCCTTCGCCAGCGCCGAGACGTTGCCCAGGTTTCCGCCGGGGATCACCACCACGTCGGGGACCTCCCAGTCGAACTGCTGCAGCATCTCGACCGAGATGGATTTCTGTCCCTCGATGCGCAGGCTGTTCATCGAGTTCGCCAGGTATATGGTGTTGTTCTTCGTTATCTCCTGTACCACGCGCATGCAGCCGTCGAAGTCGGTGTCGAGCGAGAGCACGATCGCGTTGTTCGCCATCGGCTGCACGAGCTGCGCGATCGAAATCTTATTGGACGGCAAAAACACGATCGAGGGAATCCCGGCGTACGCGCAGTAGGCCGCCAGCGCCGCCGAGGTGTCGCCCGTGGAGGCGCAGGCGACCGCGTCGAGGCGCACGCCTCGGTGCATCATCTCGTTCACCATGGAGACGAGTACGGTCATGCCGAGGTCCTTGAACGAACCGGTGTGGCTGTTTCCGCACATCTTTACCCACAGGTCCTTCATGCCCAGCATTTCACCGAAGCGCTTCGCCCAGAACAGGTTGGTGTTGCCCTCGTACATCGATACGATGTTATCGCTGTCGATCCCGGGGCACACGAACTCCTTCTTTCCCCAGACGCCGCTCCCGTAGGGCCAGCGCGTGGTACCAACCCGTGAATCAAAAAGCGTCTTCCATTCGGCGGCGCTTCGCGTGCGCAGCGCCTCGATGTCGTGGTGTACCTCGAGAAGCTCGCCGCATTTTCGGCACCGGTAGACCACCTCGTCGAGGGGATAGGTCTCGCCGCAGCCCGCGCTGCATCGGAACTGCGCCCGGTATTCCTTATTCATCGCCCGCTCCATCGCTTACATAGTCCTCCACACGGATTACCGTCGCGTCGCCTTCCACAAAATCGAAGGCGTTAATCTCCCTGACGGCCTTGAAAAGGCCCTCCTCGTGCGCCCCGTGTGTCATTATGACCAGCGGCACGTGCGGCATGTCGCTTTCTTTCTGGATGACCGAGGCGATCGATATATTGTACCCGGAAAGCACTCCCGCGATTTTCGCGAGTATGCCGGGGCTGTCTTCGGTATGGACGCGCATATAGTATCGCGAGAGGCGCTCCCCCGGAAGGAGGTACGACGCCTCGCCGCGGAAGCGTATGGCCCCGCCGGGCGAACCCGTTTTCTGCGCGATCTGCACGATGTCGCTCATCACGGCCGACGCCGTCGGATGGCTCCCGGCGCCCCTGCCGTTGAGGCTTACGGGACCGGTCATGTCGCCGGTAAACATCACGGCATTGAACTCGTTTTGCACCGAGGCGAGCGGATGGCGCAGTGGAAGCATGGTGGGATGCACGCGGATATCGAGCCGATCCCCGGCGCGTTTGCCGATCCCCAGAAGCTTTATACGATAGCCCATCTCGCGCGCGTAGAGGATGTCGAAAGCGCCTATTTTCGTGATGCCCTCGATGGAGATTGCCTTGTAGTCGATCTTTTGATTGAACGCGATCATCGACAGGATCGCGATCTTGTGCCCGGCGTCATATCCCTCGATGTCGAAAGTCGGGTCGGCCTCCGCGAAGCCCCTGGCCTGTGCGTCGGCGAGCGCGGCCTCGAAGGAGAGCGACTCCTCCTGCATGCGCGTGAGGATGTAGTTGGTGGTGCCGTTGAGTATCCCCATGACGCTCATAACGCGGTTTCCGACCATGCCGCTTTTAAGCGCGGCGATGCAGGGGATTCCTCCGCCCACTGCGGCCTCGAAACCCAGCGCGGCCCTGCCATCATTCGCGAGCGCGAAAATCTCCTCGCCCTGCTCCGCCAGGAGCTTCTTGTTGGCGGTTACAACGTTCTTGCCGGCTGCGAGCGATTCAAGGATGATCGATTTTGCCGGATCGATCCCGCCGATAAGTTCGACGACCGTATGGATTTCGGGGTCGGCGACGACCTTTTTCCAATCCGAGACCACGCTAGCGCCGGGGGCCTTCGCCCTCACCCGCGTCGAATCGAGATCGCAGATGGTCTTTATCCGTATATCGAGATCGGTGCGCTGTCCGATTATCGCGCCGTTGCGCTCAAGGAGGTGATGGACACCGCTTCCCACGGTGCCGAAGCCGATCAGCCCGACGTTGACCACGTTCCCCACAAGCATACCCCGCAAGGTTTTTCATTTAAAACCAACGGTATCTTCCGGTCTGTCTATTTTTTTGTCAATTACTGTTTGCCCGCAGGGCGGTCAGGTGACCAGGCGCGCCCTGCCCCGGGGAACGCCGGGAATGTCGAACTCGAATTCAGGAACGATACTCCTGATCGCCTCGCGTATGGCGAGCGCGTCGAGCCCGTGGAGAGAGGGGATGGTATCGGCGATGAAAGCCTCGAGCGCTTCTCTGTCGTATCCTTCCGTGGGCGCGTTCAGCCTGAAGATCTTGGCGTTGTCCGTGATCGAAATTCGAGCCGGATCGTAGAAGAGCTCCTCGTAGAGTTTCTCGCCCGGCCGAAGCCCCGTATACTCGATCCGGATATCGCGTTCAGGAACGTAGCCGAATAGTCGTATAAGGCTTTGCGCTACGTCCGCGACGCGGTACTGCTTTCCCATGTCCAGCGCGAAGACCTCTCCGCCGGAGGCATAGGCCGCCGCGTTCAGCACCAGGATGGATGCCTCGGGGATGGACATGAAATAGCGCGTCACCTCCGGGTGGGTGACGGTGACGGGCCCCCCCCCTCAGTATCTGCTCCCTGAAGAGCGGGATGACCGAACCGCGGCTTCCGATCACATTGCCGAAGCGCACGACCGATGTATTGAGGCCCTTTTCCAGATAATAGTACATCGCCACCAGCTCCGCGATGCGCTTGCTCGCGCCCATCACGTTGACCGGACGGACCGCCTTGTCGGTTGACACCATCACGCACTCCGCCACTTTGAAACGGTGCGCCGCATCGAACACGTTGCGGCTCCCGAGCACGTTGTTCTGCAGGGCCTCGATCTCGTTGAACTCCATGAGCGGAACGTGCTTGTGCGCCGCTGCGTGAATGACTATTTCCGGACGGTACCGCTCGAATATAGCGTCGAGCATGCGGCGGTCCTTAACGTCGGCGATACGATAGACGATTTCCGCACCGCTTTCCAGGTAATACAGTTCCTCCTCGAGCGATTTGGCGAGCGAATAAATGGAAAACTCCCCCCGGCCGACGGCGACCAGCCGCGCGACCCTGAACTTCAGCAGCTGGCGGCACAGCTGGGAACCTATGCTCCCGCCCGCCCCGGTCACAAGCACGGTTTTTCCGGCAAACCGCTCCTGCATCGCGGCCGCATCAACGGCGAACTCCTCGCGTCCCAGGAGGTCCGCAATCCCGACCTCGCGAAGGTCGGGACTGAGCGACCTCTCGAATATCTTCGTGAAAACGGGCAGTGTCTTTATCACGATGTCCGGGTTTTCGCGGCGCAGGATGGCTACGGCCCTGTCCATGGCCTTTGTTCCGGCAGACGGCATGGCGACGATCGCTTCCGAAATCTCGTGGCGACGCATTACGCGACCAATTCCCTCGAGCGTGCAGAGAATCCTCTTGCCGCCGATTATCCGGCCGGTCTTCGCGCGATCGTCATCGGCGAAGCCGACGATGTCGCGGTCCCATCCGCGCCTCGCGTATTCCGTTAAAATCATGCGCCCCGCCTCGCCCGCGCCGACGATGAGGATCCTGCGCCGGGACTTCGGCGTTCCATCTTCACCGGTGCCGGGCCGAACGGACGCATTCCGGCCAAGCCGGTCGCGCACGATGGCGCGGTACAGAACCGTGAAACCGGCCGCAAGGAGGAACATGAGGACGACCCAAACGGGAGCGGGCTCCATGCCGAATGCGAACAACGCCGATACCGCCGCGATCATCCCCGCAAGGTTCGCCGCCAGAAGGCGGTACATGTCGCGCATATCTGAATAATGCCATATAACACGATAAATCTGAAACGAATAAAACGAGGCCAGGTAAGCGGCGCAGGCTATTGCCGCCCATGCCGCCCCCAATGCACAGCCCGCCCGGGAAGCGGAGCCGGGAAGCAGCACATGAGCCCCCGCAAAGGCGCCGGCGACACCAAGGACGTCGAGTATAACGTAAATGAGTCTCCTGCCCCTGATCGCATAGAGAATCGGCATCGCCCCGCAACCTACCTTCGGAATTTATTTATAATGGT
>JBFZEY010000044.1:0-2512 GCA_041306625.1 Spirochaetota bacterium
GATAGAAGCTTTTTCATCTCTTTTACGTCCAGCGCGTCCTTCTCCCTTCCGGTCGCCAGCTTGTTCGCGATCAGGTGTTCGAGAGACAGAAAGGGGACTCTGGTATCGTCGTCGCCCACGCGAAGGGACTCGCGGAAAGCCTCATCGAACCGCACCCCCTCGATCATGGTGATTATATCGATCCTGAAGGGAGGCAGCCCCATCTGATATATCGTTCCGGGAGCCTTGAAATCCTCCGCGGTAATATCCTTTAAAGGAGCCCCGAAGCGGACAAGGGCGCGGTATACCCTTTCCACGTTGGAATGGTCCGGATTGACGAAAATATCCAGATCACCAGTTGCCCGGATGTAACCGTGCACGGCCATCGCGTAACCGCCGACAATGAGAAACTCGGCTCCCTCGGCGATAAGGCAGTCGATCATATCCTGAAAATCCGGGCTGAATTCTGGTTTTTTCAGCTTATTCCGCCTCATATGATTACCGGAATATGGTATAACCGGCAATAGAGCCCGTCAATTATAAATATAGTCCCGGGGAAGGGTTCGCTGATCACAGCGCCGACTCGATCCAACCGCCGCCGAGGAGATCGCCGTATTCGTCGTAGAACACCGCCGCCTGGCCCGGTGTGATGCCCGCCTGGGGCTCGGCGAAGCGGACCTCGACGCCGTCGCCGCGCTCCGAGAGCGTCGCGGCGAAGGGCCGTTGCGTGGAGCGCGTCTTGACGAATGCGTCGATTCCGTCGAGCGACGGGGCCTTCATGAGCGTGATCTCGCGCGCGAAAAGGCCCGGGCGGAAGAGCTCCTCGCGGAAGCCGGCGATGACGAGGTTCCGGGCCGCGTCGATCTCCACGACGTACAGCGGCCGTTCCGCGGCGATGCCGAGTCCGCGGCGCTGACCGATCGTGTAGTGGTGTATGCCCCTGTGCCGTCCGAGAATCTTCCCGTGCGTGGAAACGATGTCGCCGGGCGGCGGCGTGCGGCCGGTGCGCCGTTCGATATAGCGCGGGTGGTCGTTGTCCTGCACGAAGCATATCTCCTGGCTTTCAGGCCGGTTCGCCACAGCGAGGCCAAGGTCGGAGGCCATCACCCGAATCTCTTCTTTTCTTCGATCCCCCAGTGGGAAGATGACGCCGCGCAGGATGTCCTGGCCGAGTGCAAAAAGGAAATACGACTGGTCCTTGTCTTTGTCAATACCCATTGATACGTAATGGCGTCCCGATTCCGTAAGGCCGAGGCGGGCATAATGGCCGGTGGCGAGCTTCTCGCAGCCGAGCGAGGCGGCGAATTCAACGAGTTTCCTGAACTTGATCCGCGCGTTGCAGTGGATGCAGGGGCTCGGCGTGCGGCCGGCCAGGTACTCGCGGCAGAAGGGATCGATGATCTCGCGCGAAAAGTCTTCCTCGACGTCGACGAGCACATGCGGGAATGAAAACGAGCGCGCGATCTCGCGCGCGGCGTTCATGGACTCCGGCGAACAGCAGACGTCGTACCGGGGCTCGCAGCCGTCCATGTCGGCGCAGAGCAGGATCTTTGCCGTGATGCCGACCACCTCGTGGCCCATATTCTTGAGGAGTAATGCGGCGACGGACGAATCCACCCCGCCGCTCATGGCGACCGCGATTTTCACGCTCTCCTCCCCACCTGATTTTTCATGATGTTCCTACGGGTGAGAATTAAATTTCGGGGTATAGTCTGTCATTGCAAGCCCCGGCCTTATCGGGGCGCGGCAATCTCTATTTGTGTGCGCTTCCATGAATCGACCTGGTTCCTGTTGAGATCGCCACGTCGGCCTGTGGCCTCCTCGCGATGACCGTGAATGCGTGCCTTCTGAGATCGCCGTGTCGCCCCTCCGCCGCGATGACATCATTTCCCCCGGAATTTAATTCTAACACCCCTCTCCGCTTCCATTAAAATTATAATTGTAAATTTAACAATAAGTATTTCCATAGCTCAAGGACTTGCCTCATGCCGGGATACGAGCGACGAAGTGGGGCTTCTCGGGGCGGGTCCCCGGCATAGTGAAGATCGCATCATGCTGAACGAATATTCCATAAACGCCTCGCGGGTCGCTCCCTGTGAAAAGGGAGAGGGAACCGTGCTGGTATACGTAAATCCTTCCGAGGACGAGAAACGCTTCCTCGTAAAGGATTTCCTTCTCGACGAGCACACGCTTAATTCCGCGCTCGACCCCGACGAGCTCTCGCGTCTCGAGTTCGAGCCGGAGCATCTTGCCGTCATCTTTAAAAAACCCAAGAATTATTCGACCGAGGACGAGTTTCTCTTCAAGGTCAACTCGATGGGGCTCTTCCTTTTCAGGGAGCGCCTGGTCATCGTGATCCCGGATGACATACAGCTCTTCAGCGGGAAGATCTTCAACAACGTAAGATCGCTGCACGACGTCCTGTTAAAGATACTGTATCGCACCATCTTTCATTACCTCGATCACCTCAAGGCGATCAACATGATCTCCGAGTCGCTTGAGCAGAAGATCAACGCCTCGCTCGAGAACAAGT
>JBFZEY010000045.1:0-2896 GCA_041306625.1 Spirochaetota bacterium
GTCGCCAAGATCAAGCTGGTGGACGGTTTCTACTACGTTCCCGCGATCGCACTCGGGTATGACTCCTTTTATCAGGGAAAACATCCCATCGTAGACCATGCCAGGAGCTTCCGCAACAAATTGAGAAACGGCCCCTATTTCGTCTTCATTAATCCACTGGTCTACCTGTACAGGAAAAACATCCGAAAAGACCTTTATTATAACGACTACTACGGGATCCATCACGGCCCGTACATCTCCTTCACGAGCCCGGTCTATCTTTTTAACAGCGAACAGTTTATCGTATACGGCGTAAGGATGCCCGTACAGCCGCAATTCAGGCCGAAGGACGCGTCGTATTTTTTCGGACTTGACATCCCGCTGGGAAAATATTTCAGGATAAAGTGGGAGCTGGACAGGGTGTTCTGGGATTTCAGAACACCGGGTGAATGGTTCATCAATTTCGGGGCGAGGGTGGTTTTTTTCGATCAGCTTGGAATAGAGTTCGCCCTTCTTTTCGAACCGGGTGAACGTCTCAACAGGGTACTAAAAATTGAATATCATGGCATGTTTTAAATCGATTGTACCGGTTGCGCTTTGTTTCCTCGCCGCCTGCCCCCTTTCCGGGAATCGACTCTGCGAACTATCACTCATCGGCATCGATGGCCGGCGCTGTGCGCTGAAAGTTGAAATCGCTGATACCGCGCCCCTTCGGGAACGCGGGCTGATGCACCGGAAGAGCATGGAGAGGGACAGGGGGATGCTCTTCGTGTTCGAGCGTGAGGGCATTCTCAATTTCTGGATGAAAGACACCCATATCCCGCTCAGTATCGCCTTCATCGGGTCGGACGGCATACTACTCGAAATACATGACATGAGACCCCTCGATACATCGCGCACCTATCCATCGTCCAGACCCGCACGATTCGCCCTCGAGGTCAACCGCGGCTGGTTCGAGGCGCATGGCATAGAGAGGGGTTCAAGAATCATACTCAATGGATGCATCGGTAAATAGAATTCCCTCATCAAAAGACGAAAGGGCGCTGATATTCGGAATCCGCCTCGGGAGGAGCGATGCCGAGGCGGCAGCGCTGTCCCTTGACGAGCTTGAGCTTCTGGTAAAGACCGCGGGAGCAATCGTGGTCGACAAGCGGATCCTGAACCGCGACAGGATAGACGCATCCCACATCGTCGGCAGGGGACATCTCGATGAAATCATACGGGCCGTCCAGGATCGGGACATACGGCTCGTGGTCTTCGACCTGAATGATATCCGTCCCGCACAGGTCCGGAACCTTGAGGACCGACTGAAGTGCCGCGTGGTGGGCCGCGCCGAAGTCATCATGGACATTTTTGCCCGAAGGGCAAGGAGCGCAGAGTCGGCCATTCAGGTTGAACTCGCCCAGCTGAGATACATTCTCCCGCGCCTCAAGGGGCTGGGCGGCGTCCTCTCCCGGCTCGGCGGGGGGATCGGCACGCGGGGTCCCGGAGAGAAGATGCTTGAGACGGACCGCCGTCATATCCTGCGCAGAATATCGACACTCAAGAAAAAGCTCGTCAGGATGCAGAAACACCGCGAGACCGCCCGAAAATCGCGACAGCACGAGCTTATCGGCGCGGTGGTCGGCTATACGAATGCGGGAAAGTCTACCCTGATAAACACGCTGGCACATGATGATCTTTTCGTGGAGGACCGGCTCTTCGCCACACTCGATTCCTATACACGCAGGGTCTATCTGGGCGAGGGACGAAAATGCCTCCTGATAGACACCGTGGGATTCATTCGTAACCTGCCGGCGCATCTCGTCGAATCGTTCAAATCGACTCTCGAAGAGATCAAGAACGCAGATTTCATCGTGCACGTGATAGACCTTTCGTCTGCCGATATCTCCCTGAATATTCTCACCGTGAACAACGAGATAAAGAACCTGGAGTGTCACGACAGGGAAACGATCCTTTTTTTCAACAAGGCCGACCTGCTTCCCGATGAGGCCGCTGCATGCCGGGTCAGCAACAATCATCCGGGTGCCGTAGTCGGATCCGCGGTGAAAGGGGCGGGGATCGAGGAACTGAAAACACGCATCGGTGAACTTCACATCCGGCACCATCAGAAGATTAATTATTGACGGAAAAAATTATCCCCGGTTTAATGTACCGCGCTGTCGATACCGCGGTTCATCCATCCGTTCCGGGGCGCCTGTCGGCGCGTTTTGCTCAATTATTGAACGGATGTATGCGCGTGATGACGTTATGGTTATCGAGATTTCTGCCGATTCCCGTCACGTGTGAGATCCCTCGCGATTAAATGATATAAAGGACACAATCACAAGGAAACAGACATGGTCGATAAAATTTTAAGCCTTTTCTTCGGCACCAAGCATGATAGAGATATTAAAAAGCTGCGTCCCCTCATCGCCAGAATCAACGATCTTGAACCGAAAATGAAGGTGCTGACCAGCGAGGAGATGCGCGGGATGACCTCCGGATTCAGGCAGCGCATTGAAAACGGAGAATCTCTGGACGCGCTCCTTCCCGAGGCTTTCGCGCTCGTCCGTGAGGCCTCGGTACGAACGCTTGGTATGCGTCATTTCGACGTTCAGCTCATGGGCGGAATAGTTCTCCATCAGGGACGCATCACCGAGATGAAAACCGGGGAAGGGAAAACCCTGGTCGCGACACTCCCGGTGTACCTGAATGCGCTGTCCGGTCTCGGCATGCATGTGGTCACGGTCAACGATTACCTCGCGCGTCGGGACTCCGAGTGGATGGGGACCATCTACAGGTACCTCGGGCTCGAAGTGGGCGTAATACAGCATGACATGCCGCCCCACGCCAGACAGTCGGCATACCGATGCGACGTGACCTATGGGACCAACAACAAGTTCGGGTTCGATTATCTGCGCGACAATATGGTGGA
>JBFZEY010000046.1:0-6820 GCA_041306625.1 Spirochaetota bacterium
GATCGTTGATTACGAAGACCATTTAAAGCACATCCGCCAGAGGGAGGAGGCGGCCAGGCAGTCGGAGTGGCGGGTTGACAAGCCCGGCCTGTTTGCCCGGATCATCAATTTCTTCAAGAGCCTGTTCGGCGGCCGGGGGATAAAACCCGCGAAATCCGAAATCGCCCCGGGCGCGGCGCACATGCAGGCGGCGCCGCCCAGGGAGGCCCGCCAGATCTATAAAAAACTGGCGGCGAAGACGGGACCCATCCTGGCCCTGTCCGATTTTATCGAGCTCGTTCCCGAAAACGACATGCTGGTAGACCACCTGATACAGGACATGCGCGATAACAGCCTGCGCATCGTTATCCCGATCTACAATGCGCGGGAGGTCCTGTATCCGAAGCGAAGCCTCAAACTCCTCATGCCGGACACGGAATACCTGCTGGCACCCGCCGAGTCCGTTCGCTCACCGGAGACGATCCGCAAATACACCGATACGCTGGTCGGATTCAAGATAAAGGACGAGGTGATACCAGCCCGGGCGATAATGGTCGTCGAGAAGTATCTTCTCACGCACTATCGCCAGAAAAGGGCGCAGATGTTTAAAAGGGAGCTTTAACGTCAGGAGCAGGATTCGCTTTTCGGACACGAATCGCACGTTGTCGCCGCGGCCGGGGCGACATCCGAAGAGGACGCACAGGGAGCCGCGCCCTTCTTATAATCAGTCACGTAAAACCCCGAGCCCTTGAAGATGACACCCACGCCCGAGCCGATCAGCCTTTTCACCGCGGCCCCGCACTTTTCACACTGTTTTACCGGATCGGCCTTTATCGACTGGAATACCTCGAACCGGTGAGCGCATTCCATACATTCATATTCATACGTCGGCACTGTATACCTCCACGCAAGCCTGCTGCTACCGGTTTTACCTTCGTCGCGAAGCGGAAACGCGGTCGAGTTTCAATATAGCAATATAACACCGTTTCGTCCAACCAAATTTGACTGCTATCGCGGGTTCGTCAAGACAAATTCGCAGAATGCCCAATTAACACCGCTACTTTATTAGAGTTGTTGCTTTACTGAATGTCATTGCGGGCCCCGGCCGTATCGGGGCCTTGCAATCTCTTTTCGTAAAGCAGGAGAACAAGGGGTTGCAACCCCTTGTTCTGAGGCCGGGAGCGGCAGCAGGTTTTATCACAGGTGTAGCTTGTTGCCTTTTGAGATCGCCACGTCGGCCTGCGGCCTCCCCGCGATGATATTTTTGTCAGTTATGCAGCAAGTCTATTGTAAGCAGTGGGCCGCCTGATACAGGTCTGTTGATACCCACAACCGTATTGCGCGCCGAACAACGGTTTGGCGCCATTTGAACAATTTGAGTATTGACAGTTCGCGGTTCAATGGTAGTACATCCGCAGGAATATTCCAGCCAGGCCAGTATGCCACATGTTGACGAATAGTAACGGGGCAAAATGAGCAAGACCCGCATGACCATACCCATCTTCGTCCCGCACCTGGGATGCCCGCACCGCTGTATTTTCTGCAACCAGTGGGAGACGAGCGCGGTGCGCACACCACCCGACGCCACGTTTGTGCGCGAGAAGATACGTTCGCACCTTGACACGAAACCGGGGTCTATCGAAAGGATCGAGGCGGCCTTTTTCGGGGGCAGCTTTACGGCGATCGAGGAGAAACTTCAGCGGGAGCTTCTGGGCGCCGCGCACGATTTCATTCTCGACGGCCTTGTCGATGGCATCCGCGTCTCGACGCGTCCGGACTGCGTGGATGGCGGCAGCCTCGATCTCCTCCGCGAATACGGAGTCCGTACCATCGAGATCGGCGCGCAGTCATTCTCCGACGGGATACTCGCCGCCGCCGGGCGCGGCCACACCGCCGCCGATTCGATCAGTGCCTCGGCGCGAATACGGAAGGCGGGCTTTTCGCTGGTCATCCAGCTTATGCCGGGGCTTCCCGGAGACTCTCCTGCAGAATCACTTCGCTCGGCGGAAACGGCGGCCGCCTGCGCTCCCGACGCGGTGCGCATCTACCCGACCGTCGTGCTCGACCATACGCGGCTTGCGGAGCTCTTCCGCGAGGGAGCCTACGAGCCACTCACACTCGACGATGCGCTGGAGCGATCGGCCGATATGCACGAATTGTTCGCGGAAAAGCACATACCGGTCATCCGTACCGGACTCCACCCCCTGGCCCCCGGTGAAACGGCCGGCGTGCTGGCGGGCCCCTACCATCCGGCCTTCGGTTTCCTTGTGAAGGCCCGCCTGAAGAGAAGGATACTGGAGCGTGAATTCGCACGGGCACTGGAGCGCTCCGTTTCGGCGCCGTCCGCGGCGCTGCTTTGCATACCGTTGCACGAAAAGGAGGAGTACCTCGGCCATCGCGGAGAAAACATGGAATACCTCGGAGCCCTTTTCGCACCTGTCCAAGTCACGCGTATATTTGTAAATTCCGACCGGCCGGAAATTATTATTGAAAACGCCTTCTGAAGAGGATACATTCAGCTTCATCCTCCCAGCCCGTACCGAATCTGTCATTAAGTCGGAGGCATCATGGAAAACTATCTGCGGGTGTTGCACGTCGACTGTTCGTCGGGCTTTTACCGGATGGAGCGCTTCAAAATCGGCGATTTCTTCGGTCCCATCGACGTGGGCCTCAACATCGCGAAGCGGCACAACAGCCTGAACATCGGCGCAGGCCTTCTTGCCGGTTCCATCTTCCCGGGTTCCAACCGACTGGTCGTCAACGGCTTTTCACCGAACTGGGGAAGCTTTTATATATCCTCCATGGGAGGGGCTTCGCTCGTCTTCGACAACCTGGGCATCAACATGCTCTCGCTCCGCAACCGGGCCTCCTGTTTTTCGGTTCTGTATCTCAACCGCGTCCATGGCGAGGAAGTGGAAGTGGAACTTCATCCGGTCGATTTGCTGGGCGTCTGGAAGAGCGGAAAAACGGGCGTATACGCGCTTATGGAGTACGCGCTCGAGCGCTTCGGCCACCGGTACAGCTCCGAGCCCAGGGTGCTGGCCACCGGAGCGGCCTCGCTTTCGACTGATTTCGGAGCGATAGCCTCCGCCCCGGTGAAGAACGGGAAACCGACGGCGGCCGACACCTGGGCGGGGCGCGGCGGTTTCGGCACCAAGCTCCTCAAAGAGCATGGCATAGCCGCGATCATCTACGGCGGCACGTATATCGACGAGGACTTCCGCGACCGCAAGGTCGCCGACGAATGGTTCAGCGACCGCTACCAGAAACGCCTGGCGGCGAAGGACATGGAGGCCACCACCAAGTACCGCTTCGATCCGAACTTTGACACTGGCGGAACCTTCGGCGTTAATTATGCCAAAATCGGCGGCAGGGTGATCGCGTTCAACTACCGCAGCATTAACATGCGCGAGGATGAACGCCGCCACATCCACGAAAAATTCATCGTCAACCACTATCTGAAACAATTCAACGAGGAGATCATACGCCCAAAAAGCATGCGCACCTGCGGCGAGCCCTGTTCGGCCGTGTGCAAGAAAATCTACGGCGAATACAAGAAGGACTACGAACCCTACCAGACAATGGGACCGCTCTGCGGCATCTTCGACCAGCGCGCGGCCGAGATGCTTAACCACCGTGCCGACAGCCTGGGTTTCGACGCCATCTCGGTGGGCGGCGTGCTCTCGTGGCTCATGGAATGCCTCCACGAAGGCCTGCTCGCCCCGAAAGAGCTCGGGGTATCGACGCTTCCCGTTTTCTCGGCCGAGGGCTTCGGCATCGAGACCGACTCCATGCACAACGCCGAACTCGGCATGGCGCTCCTCGACTCGATCATCGAGAAAAAAGGAATCCTGGACCTCGAGGAAGGCGCGCGCGATTTCGCCCGCCACCTCGCACGCGACCGTGGCAAAAAGATACTCGATCTCTTCGTCTACAACGCGAACGCGCGCAAGGGATGGATCGTGCCGAACCAGTACTGGACGCCCGGAGTACTCTCGCCCATGCCGATAATGGGCAAATACTACATGTATTACGGGGACAATTTCTACGAGCCTCGAAAGCTCGGCAGGGAAAACGCGGACCGTTTTAAAAAGGAGCTTATCATGGACAACATGGGCTTCTGCCGGTTCCACCGCAATTGGGCCGAGGAGATGATTCCCGACATCATCGGGACGCTCTACGATAAAAAGACCGAGTATCTTGCCGCCGTCTCGATCACCGCCAGCCGGATCAACAGCCGCAACAGCTCAATATTCTGGGAATCCGAGCGCAACGTCGACTTCGTGTCGACCTGGCTGACCCGTCTGCACGAGGTGGAGAACGACAACTCGAAAGAGCTCATGGGGTGGATCGACCGCTTTAAAACAGACAAACACGAGGCGGCGCTGGAATTCTGGTTCGAGATATCCAAGGGCGTTCACGAATCACTGAGGGAATTCTGATCATGATGGAAGATCATGTCGCGCGCATTATCTGCGAACACTATAATTTACGCATTTATACGGCGCTGACGGTGGACCTTGTGCGGACGATTACCGGACAGCATAAGACCTCGCCGGCCGCCACGCTGGCGCTGGGACGGGCGATTAACGCGACGGCACTCCTCTGTGCCGTGTTAAAGCCCGATTCCGCGCAGAGCGTCACCCTCAGGATATCCGGGACCGGACCGATCCGCGAAATTCACGTGCAGGCGGACGCAAAAGGCAATGTACGGGGCTACGTCGCGAATCCCGCGGTGGAACCGGTCGTCCGAAACGGCGCCATCGACATCCCGGCGATCGTCGGAGCGGGCTTCCTTACCGTGGTGAAAGACCTGGGGCTCAAGGAACCCTACAGCAGCGTCATCCCGCTTCACACCGGCGAGATCGCACGGGACTGCGCCTATTATCTCACCGAATCCGAGCAGGTGCCGTCGGCAATGATCATCGGCCTTGCCCTTGAAACCGACGGGAACATAGCGGGCTCGGGCGGCATACTGATCCAGAGGTTCCCGGAGACCCCCGATACCGCGCTGGATCGCGTGGAGGCCAATATCGCCGGCATGAAGACCACGCTCGGCGAGTCGCTGCGGAGGAACGAGGACATTGTATCGGTGGTATCCCGTTTAATGGACGACCAGCCTCTGAGCCTCCTCGGAACGACGCCGCTCAGGGCGGCCTGCCGCTGTAACAGGCAGATGATCGGGGAAATAATTCGGGGGATCGACCGCGGCGAAATCGAGGAGATGCTCGACAAAGACCACGGCATCGAACTGCGCTGCACCTTCTGTACGAAAAACTACCGCTTCAGCGAGCCGGAGATATATGCTCTGCTGGACGGATGAGGTATTAAGAGCGCTTACCAGCCGGACTTCTTTCCGGAGAGATCGGTCAGATCGATCCGTATAACGGTCACCTTTTCAATCGCGGCGGAGCCGTAATCCCACACGGGCTTTCCCGAATACTTCTCCATTATGGAATCCAGCGCGATCCGTTTTTCCCCCGGTTCATTTACGATCGATGCCTTACCTTTGCCTATGACGCTGTAATACTTCGCACCCCATGAGCAGGCCGCCTCTCCCGTCACAATCTCGAGGTCCGTATCCACCTCGAAACACACCTGGTTGTTTCGCGACAGTATCTCCAGTTTTCGTCCTTCCCCGGCCGAATGAAGGTAGATGGTGTTCCCCCTGAAACCGAAATTCATCGGTACAACATAGGGGACATTGTCGTCCGCAAGCGCGATTCTGCACACGCGTGCCTTCCGCATTATCGTTTCGATAAGCGCCGGATCGTCGATTCTTTTGTCATTTCTTCGCATTGCGGCCTCCTTAATTTGGCCACATATGCATTAAGACCTCTCCACGGTCTATCGAAAAAACATGACAGGCAGATCCAGGGAAGAATTCCGCGGAGGTTCCATCAATAATGCTTGAAATACTGGGGTGCGAAATTATACTTCGCGGCGGGTCGAATGTACTGCTGGCACCCTATCACGCATCATGCCGGGGGAGTATCATGCGAAAATACTGCGCGTTTATCCTTCTCTTGCTGGTTGCGGCCGTTCCCGCGGCCGGCCTCGAAGTAGACATCGACGAGCTTAAAAAAGCCGGAAGAATCGAGTTCATCAATTACACCGGCCCGAAGCGGAACCAGGACAGCGTCGCCGCCGTTAAATCGATAGGAAGCGGCCTGGCCGTGGACGCGCAGAAGCGCGGGGATAATGCGCTGGTCAGCTATTACACGAAGTATTCGCTCATCAGGGCCATCTCCATGGAAGAGCCCGAAAAATTCTCGGCGGACATCTTTTCTATTAATAAAGACGCCAGGGTCACGCATATCCGGTACATCCGCCGTATCCTCTCCGGATATTTCGAAAAGATGTACGGGTATTCCGAAAAGAACGCATACACACTCGCCGTATTCACCACCTATTACAACGCCGTCTATCGCGGTGATGTCGCATACTTCGGGAATGCCTATAAAAAGGTCGTGACCGTTAATTTGACTCCAAGAAACGCCGGCCTTTCGACCAGGTACGACGAATGGCCCGGCGCCACGCGTATCGTTATCCCTCTCTCCGAGGCGGCGAAACGCGGCGAAATTGATTCGATCGATCCCGATATCATCTCCGACAAAAAGGTGCGTACCGCCGTACGAAAGGAGGATGAAAATCTCGAACAGCGCAAGGACATGGTGGACCTCAAGGAAAAAATAATCGAGAAAGACAAAAAGGAGACCGCCGAAAAAAAAACCGACCTTGTTGCCAGAGCACGCGAGGTGGATAAAGAGAAAAAACGCATTGAGGACGAGAAGACCGGACTGGAACTTAAAAAAAAGGAACAGGCGCGCGAGGAACAAAA
>JBFZEY010000047.1:0-11180 GCA_041306625.1 Spirochaetota bacterium
ACCGGTATGGCCTCGCACGGCAGGCCACGTTTGTCAAGCATTGTTTGACCGCACGAGCCGAAGCGCTTTCGATCCGTGTTTTAAAAAAACCCCGGCTGATATTAATTGGAAGCGGACGGGGGAATTAAAGCCGTTTTTTTCTTCAATGAAACGGGGCGGCGAACGCAGATTTATTCATGCGCCCGCCGGAAGCTGAAGGACGAGCGGGGCTGCCTATTCCCCGCCGCCGATAACGAACCCTTTTGTGGCTGGCCCCGTCGAGGCGGAGGTGCCGGCTATCTTGGCGAGGTAGGCGGAGCCCAGCCGTTCGAGGTGGTCATTGACGTTGTCGAAGTAATTGAGGTGCTTCTGCTCCTCGTCGATGATCGTTTCGTAAAGCTTGGCCGTAATGCTGTCGCCATTCTCCGTGCATACGCTTAAAAACCTGTTGTAGGCCTCTATGGCATCCTCCTCGGCCTTCGAGTCGGACGGGTATATCTTCTCTACCGGCTGGCCCTTCTCGACCTTGCCCGACATCTCACTAGTGGGCTCCCCACCGAGTTCCTTGATCCTTTCGGCGAACGCTTCAGCGTGACGCATCTCGTCGATTGCGATCAGCTTGATGTTCTTCGCCAGGTCGCCGTAGTCCATACTGTCGAGATTGTAGTGCTGGTTCATGTACTGGTATATCGCCTGGAGCTCCATCGCCCGGGCCTGATTCAACACGTCGACCACCTTTTTTTTCCGTTCCTCACGTGAAATCTGCGCCATTTATAACCTCCATTATTTTTATTAGTAGTATTAAAATCGAATGGCAGGCCCCCATCGCTTGCCGGCCAGACAGGTCTCCGGTGGCAATTTTACCACACGCCCGGTACGTTTTAATTTCCCTCGATGCGGCCGTCACCCCCGGCACCGAATCCATTTACAGGCTGAAACAGCATACCCCGGATTGCGGCGCATGTGAAGCAATTATTTTTTCTGTATGGTCTACAGTACCGTATCCCTGTCCAGCTTCTTCGTGCAAAAAAACCGATCGTGACAGTTCAGGTCCCCCTTGCCGTCCATGCGGTCTTTAGCAACACCGCACGAACCGGCCGGAGGAACGATAACCTCGTCGCCGGGCCGCCAGTCGGCGGGTGTGGCCACCGAAAACGCGTCCGCCGTCTGAAGCGCGATGAGGGGAAAGGTCACCTCGACGTTTTTCATTCCCGTGTACTCGATCTTTTCCTTGATGGTCCTGCGCCAGGCGATGTGGCTTTAGAGCCCGTCGACCGAAAGACCCACAAGTTTGCAGTTGCCCCGAGCGAACTGCTTCTCCATTGTCGCGAAAGTCATGAATATCGACGTGCATACCGGCACGAAATAGGCCGGATGGCTGAAGAGTAGTACCCGGCTCCCCTTGTAATCCGCCGGGAGATTAATCTCTCCCCCCCGGGTGATCTCCGACTTGAACTGCGACGCCAAATCCCCGATTTGGGGCATCGGAAAAGCCTGCTCGTGCGCATTTACGTCCATTATACGACCTCGTCATTAGAAAATTATTCTGAGCGCAAAGAAAATCGATCCACATACCGACGGGAGAAAGCGGCATCCCGCAACAATTGAATATACTAATAATCGGAGCGATTACTTATTAACCATGAAAAAATTACTTACCGCATTTTTCGCATACGCCGAAAAATTCAATTCGGTGGTGGCGCACCTCGAAGCGTCCCGCCATGGCAGCCTTCCGGTTCAACATATCATCGAAGGGCATCTCGAGGTCTGAAATCGCTCCGCATCTCTCACAGATAAAGTGGTAGTGTTTCGTCACATTCGCGTCGAATCGATCGAAGGTGCTCCCGAAATCGATTTTCCTTACAAACCCCTGGTCGATCAGAATACCGAGGTTGCGATAAACGGTACCCATGCTCAGGTTTTTAAAATCCTTTTTAAGCCGTTCGTATATCCAGTCAGCCGACGGATGCGTTTCGGTATCCTGCAGTAATTCGAGTATCTTCTCGCGCTGCCTGCTTTTTTTATATCGTGTCTCCATCGTTCTTTACCCATAAAATGAATCGCCGGATGTATTTAATTTCATAATATTCGGAATGATTATCAAAATAATTCCCGGATTTTAAAAGTCAAGAAAAAAACACCTGTACTTCATTTCACGATGGTATAGTAGGCATAGTGGTGTTTCCAGGCTGGCCGGCTTGACTGTGCCCCCTACAGGGGCCGAAAATCACCCCGGCGTTCAGCTCAATCCCGGTTACACGGTCTGGTTATTTCGCAACGGCACCCGTTCCGCCGGGCTCCTATGCACGGCGAAAATGGGGACGGAACAAGGAGAAAACCATGCGGCTTACGATTCTCGGTAACGGCGGCGGCATCAGCGACGGCCTCCCCTACAATGCGTTCCTGGTCGACGACCGACTGCTCGGCGAAGTACCGCCCGATATAATGTCGAGCCTCTTCAGGGAGCGAATAAAACTGGACGGCATACGAAATATATTCATCTCCCATTTCCATGCCGACCACTGCTTCGGATTCCCCTTTCTCGCCCTGCGCCTTTTTTATAACGGCGCGGCGGACATGATAAAAACATTCGGCCCGCTCGGACTCGAGTCGAGGATGCTCGAGCTGTGCGCGCTCGCCTTCGGCAACGACCACCCCCTGCGCGAATGGCTCGGAGATGTGATGGAATTCATCGAGACCGGTCCGGACAGCGAGATCGACCTGGGAGACGGGCTTTCGATCAAGACGATTTGGATGGATCACCCCGTCGAGACACTCGGCTTCACCCTGAAAAGATCCCAGGCGCCGCTTTTCACCTACATGCCCGACACGCTGTGGAACGAGAATCTGCTTCCGTATATCCGGAGCGGCGGGAAAGCCGTCCTGATTGACCTCAATGGCGAGCCAGGCGAGGCGCACAAGGTGCACCTGTCCGAGGCGGATCTCGCGGAGATGGCGCTCCCGCGATGCGCGGAGGACATCATATTCTACGGGACACATCTCAAGCGCCATAAGAGCTACGGCACGGGAAGGATACACTACGTTCGACCGGGCGACAGGATCGAGATAACGGACTGAAAAGAGGACGCGCCGGAGGCCTTCGACAGGCGCGGACCGGAGAGGAGAACTATGGACGCCAGCACGAACTGGACATACGACGAGATGAAACAGGTCGGCACCGACTACGATAGCCTGGAAAGGGTGCGCGAATACGACGAGCGTATGTGCGCGCTGCGCGATGTCAGCGCCGAGGCGAACGCCATCCTGGACGATCTCAACCTGAAAAACGATGACGCGCTGGTGGAATTCGGCGCGGGTACCGGCGAGTTCGCCATCGAGGCCTCGCGCCGCTGCCGCAGGGTATACGCACTGGACGTCTCGAGGACGATGCTCGATTACGCACGCCGGAAGGCGGAAGGCCGCGGCGCGGGCGATATCTCCTTCGTGCATTCGGGCTTCCTTGGATACACCCACGACGATACGCAGCCCGCGGCCGCCGTCTCCCAGCTCGCCCTTCACCACCTTCCCGATTTCTGGAAGCTCGTGGCGCTTTCCCGCGTACACGATCTTCTCGCCCCGGGGGGTCGGTTTTTCCTGCGCGACGTCGTCTTTGCCGTACAGCCCGGGAAGGCCGGGGCCTCAATCGGGCAGACTATCGAGCGAATGCGCGAATCCGGCGGCGAGGAAGCGGCGCTCGACTACGAGCGTCACGTGCGCGAGGAATATTCGACCTATGACTGGATAATGGAGGAAATGCTCTACAGGGCCGGCTTCCATATTGAACGCGCGGACTACGGCGATTTCTTCATCGCCTCCTACCTTTGCGTAAAGCCGCCGTCGCATTCACGATAGGGGCACGGCCCCGTGAAAAGACCGTTCACAGCACCGTCACTCCAAAAATTGCTTGCCCGTACGCGACGTCGTGGCGGATAGTACTCAACCAATTCTAAACCGGAAACGATCATGACACAACGCGACCCACTCGACGACCTCAACCCCAGCCAGCGCGAAGCGGTCACTCATACCGAGGGCCCGCTCCTGATCCTCGCCGGGGCGGGTTCGGGCAAGACGCGCGTGATCACGTACCGCATCGCCCAGCTTATCCGGGCGAAACGCGTTGCGCCGTTCGAGATATTTGCCGTAACCTTCACCAACAAGGCGGCCGAAGAGATGAAGCGCCGTGTCATCGATCTCATCGGGCCCATCGGGGAGAACGTGTTCGTACGGACCTTCCATTCGGCCGCGGTGTTCATCCTGCGCCGCTACGGCGACCGTATCGGCGTTCCGCGCGCATTCACCATCTACGACGCGAAGGACCAGGAGACGCTCATCAAGGACATACTCATCGAGATGAGGCTGGATCCTAAAAAACTGAAGCCGTCCGCGCTCGCCTCGAAAATCTCCGAGATCAAGGACCGTGCCGAGATGATCGACGGCGCCGACCTCTCGCATCTCATGCCGAAATATCCTGGCCTCAGCTTCCCCGACCTGTACCGGGAATACCAGGAGCGCCTCTCCCGCTCGGGAGCGCTCGATTTCAACGACCTCCTTATAAAAACCGTCGTGCTGGTGCGCAGGAGCCCCGAAGCGCTCGCCGAGCTTCAGCGGCGCTGGCGCTACTTCATGATCGACGAGTACCAGGACACCAACCACGCACAATATCTTATCTGTAAATACCTTTCGTCCTCAACGCGGAACCTCTGCGTCGTCGGCGATGACGACCAGTCCATCTACTCCTGGCGCGGCGCCGATATCCGCAACATTCTCGAATTCGAGCGCGATTTCGACGAGACGAAGGTAGTGAAGCTCGAGGAGAACTACCGGTCCACTGTCCCGATACTCGAAGCGGCATGGCGCGTCATTCGCAACAACGTAAACCGCAAGGAAAAACGCCTGCGCGCCGTTCGAGGCGACGGCGAGCCGGTCACCTGGTGCCGGGCCAATAACGAGTACGGCGAAGCCGAGTACGTCGTGAGCGCCATAATGTCTCTGAAAAAACAGGAGGCGCTCCGCAACCGCGACTTCGCGGTGTTCTACCGCACCAACGCCCAGTCGCGCGTGTTCGAGGAGATGCTCCGCAGGGAGAACATGCCCTACCGCGTACTCGGGGGGCTTAAGTTTTATGACCGCAGGGAAATCAAGGACATACTGGCCTACCTCAGGCTCATCGCCAATCCCGCCGACGGCGTTTCACTTATGCGCATCATCAACGTACCGGCTCGCGGCATAGGCGCGGCGACGATCGAGCGGCTTCGCGACACCGCCTACACCGAAAACGTCTCCGAATGGGAGGTCATCGCAAGGGGAATAGCCCTCAAGGGCAAGATCCCTGCGGGCATCGCCTCCTTCAGGAAGATAATCGAGCGCGGCATGGCCGCCTCTGCCATGGCACCCGAATCGATGAAGCTCTCGGCAATGGTCCGCGACCTGATCGAGGCGACATCCTACCGCGAGGCGCTCGAGGAAGAAAACTCTATCGAGAGCCGCTCCAGGCTCGAGAACATCGAGGAATTCGTCAACAGCGTCTACGAGTACGAGGCGCGCAATCCCGACGCCGCGCTCGACCGGTTTTTACAGGAAATTTCACTGCTCACCTCCGAAGAGTCGCCCGACGCCGACGGGGCCGACCCAACGAACTCGATTACGCTCATGACGGTGCATAACGCCAAGGGACTGGAGTTCCCCGTCGTCTTCCTCACGGGGATGGAAGAAGGTATTTTCCCGCATTTCAACTCCAGCGACACCGACGCCGGTATAGAGGAAGAGCGCCGGCTCTGTTACGTGGGCATAACGCGGGCCATGGACCGCATATTCCTTACCAGCGCCGAGATGCGTCGCAGCTACAGCGGCATTTCCTACAAGGAGCCCTCGCGCTTCATAGCCGAAATACCGGCAGAAACCCTCGAACTGCGACAGTATGGCGAGGGCGGTTCGAGCGTTCCGGCTCGGGCAAGCGTTCGTTTCGAAGACCCGTCCTCCGGCGCAGGCGCACGCACCGACGCAGAAAACCCGGCCATCGATAACGGATCCCGTTTCAGGGCCAGGGATGCTGTACTTCACCCGAAATACGGTCGGGGAAGGATTCTCGCGATAGAGGGGGGCGGGGACAACGTTAAGATCACCATCGTCTTCGGTAACGGTGACAAAAAAACCTTTCTCGAAAAATATACCCCGCTTCAAAAGGTTTGATCACAGAATACTACTTGACATTCCCCTGAAAATGGTCCAATTATTACGCGGTTTTCACGCGACCACACAGACTGAGGACTCGGACCCGGAAATATCATCTCGCAGGAGATCGCAATGGGCATGGCACACAAGGTTACTTTTGAATACACAGAAGAAGTTCCCATCCTGATTATCGAGGGCGACATGACGTCCGAAGCCGATGCCGAGGTTATGCGGGTTTTCGGGAAGTTGAAAGACAAATACCACCCCAAGTACCTTGTTATCAATTTTGAAAAGACCAACTATATCAACTCGGCAGGCATCGCCACGCTGATAAACATCATCCAGAACATCAACGAGGTAGGCGGCAAGGTCAGCTTCGTAGGCCTTACGGGACATTTCCAGAAGGTCATGGACATCGTCGGAATCTCCGATTTCGTCAACACCTTCAGCTCGGATTACGACGCCATCGCCGATATAAAGACCCCTAAATAATCACAGTCCGTCCAGGCCGAGCCTGCGGAGCGTTTTCCCTGTTGGCACTCCCGATCGGTCCCACCCGCGTAACCGGTAATACTTCGGCAGCATCTTGTCCATCGGAACCACCGAGCGTTTGTTGCCCTGTAAAAGCTGCTCGTGGGTAAACCTCCACGGCAGTTTGTCCTGCGATCCCCCGATCCCTTCGCGAAGGTTAAACAGCCTCTCCAGCGTATAACCGCGCTCCCCCACTCTGAAATAGGTCCCGAAGTCCATTTTCATGCCCGTCGCATACTCAATCGCCCTCGTGTGCGGCAGCATCGGAAGATGCAATTTCAGGATTTTAGGATAACGCAGCAGCGCGTCGACAAGCGCCCACGAATGCGTGAGAATACCGGTGATGAGCGACGAAAGAAACTTGCTGCCGGGCACCTTGAAGGCGACCGGTGGAACGAATGTCCACGAGGTAAACAGGCAGTTCCCTCCCGCACTGATCGCGGCCAACAGGTTCTGGTCGAGCACCACCCAGCCCGGTTTCGAGCGATAATGGAACGGGTCCAGCGTCACCGGCCCCGTGACCTCGAAATAGATGAGGTACCCTCCGTCCAGATGGCACGCGCCGCGGCTCGCCGTGGCGTAGCCGAGACCGTGCCCAACCGCAGCGCGCGGCTCGTAAGCCGCGAATTCGAGGCCCTTTACGTGCGGCGCATACTCCTCGCCGCCATACTTGTCAGCGAGAAAGCGTACCCCTTCGGCGAGGTCGGCGCCGATCCCCTCGCGGTATGCTATGCTTCGAAGCACCCCGGAGATGTTTTCCTTCTTCCCGAACTCGATGCCGTTCTTCCAAAGGCCCCGCTCGTTCAGCTCGGCCGCGAAGCCCATCACCGTGCCCGCGCTTATTGTATCCATGCCGAGCAGGTCCAGCTCGTAATTCCAGCGGAAGATGGACTCGATGTCATTGATCAGCATGTTCGACCCCAGCAGACAGAGTACCTCGTACTCGGGGCCCTTGACCTCGCGACCGTCGACCATCACCACACGACCACAGCGGATCGGGCACGAGAGGCAACCGGTGTTCTTCACCAGAAACTCGTCGGCAAGGCGCTCCCCACCGATCATAACGGCATCCTTGAAGCTTCCCGCGCTGAAATTTTTTGTCGGCAGGGCATTGCTGATGGAGAGCGCCGTAAGGAAGCCCGCGGTGCCGTAACGCGGGGCCGCCTCGCCAGTGGCCGGATGCTCCTTCAGCATCGTGGTCCATTTTTTGACAAGCTCCCTGTATTCCTCCGGGCGGTCAAGCTCGATCTTTTTATTCCCGACGGCCACCATCCCCTTGAGGTTCTTGGAACCCATTACGGCGCCCATCCCGGTTCGGCCGTGCACGCGCTCCTGGGAGACGATCGCCGCGTACTTGACGAGGTTTTCCCCCGCCGGTCCGATCGCCATGGTGCCTCCCTTGCCATGACGTTCAGTAAGCGTGTGCTGGGCCTTTTCGGTGTCCATGCCCCACAACTCCGCGGCGTCCTTTATCATAACACCGCTTTCGTCGATCACAAGGTACACCGGGCTTGTGGCGCGTCCGCGCACCACAAGCCCGTCGAGGCCGCAACGCTTCAGGTACACGCCAAAATTCCCTCCACTGTTCGAGTGGCCGATCGCGCCGGTAAGCGGGCTTTTCGCCGAGATATCGAAACGGCTGGTACAGGGAGCCCCCGTTCCCGTAAGCGGGGCGGTCATCACCACGAGCACATTTTCCGGGGAAAGCGGGTCAACACCAGCCGCGAGCATGTCCCACAGAATTTTGGTGGAAAGGAATCTCCCGCCAAGAAAACGTTCCCGGTCCTCGTCCGAAACCTGGTATTCCGAAACCTGGCCCGTGCCGAGGTCTACCTGCAACAGCCTTCCCGTATATCCTTTGTACCTGCTTGCCATATCGCGTTCCCCCAGCAGTGCATCACCGGCTGAAGGGCTATCCTAAGGAAGCGCCCTTCAGCATTGCTCCGTGTAATCAATTAATAGTATTAATTATATGAGCGCTATTCATCAATTATTCCGCCCTGTCAAGCCCAATCCATTTCGCGGGGGGCCCGAACAGCAGAAACGGGGCGGGATTTATCGAACCGCCGCCCAGCGCCATGTGCCCCATCCCGATGTACAGATTGTCGTTGATCATGCGGATCTCATCACGCATGGTACGGACGGCCCCGCCATTATATTATTGACCAGTATCGCTACCGGCCCCATTTCCTTCGCGACCTTTTTCGCCAGGGCGTCGACCGCCTTCCGGTCGGACGCGTCGCAGGTATACGCTCTGCATTCGCCGGCAACGGAAAGCCGCACTCCCGTACGCACAAGCCGCTTCGCGTTTCGTGCGAGTTATTTTTTTGCCCCGGTATCCTTATCCCCGACCGGCACGGGCTTTGTCCCCAGATGTCTCCCAGGCACTGCGCCGTTCGAACAAATGCCGCAATGTCCTCCCCCGTGAAGTGGACAATTTTAGGGCGTATTACCTCGAAGGTATGCCGCTCCACCGCCGTCACTGCCGCCTCCCCGTTCGCGTTGAGCCCCACAACGACAACGCGCCCGTCCGCCTAGTCCCTGCCGCGGTCGACGGGTTGCATGCGATAAAGCCTTCCCACAAGGCGCGTTGCGTTGCTGACGGGGATTCCCATCTCCCGTGCAATTGCACTCATCCTCGACGGCGAGTTGCGCCGCAAGTATTGCAGCAGGTATATTTCCTCGAAGGACAGCTCGAAGCGCTCAACCTTGGAGCGTTCGAACCGGTAGACCGCGCGCAGCGCCTGGAAAGAGCCTCGTCGAGTTCCAGCCGCGAAATCGAGATTCTTCCGCCGGCTCCTGAAGTGATTCTTGCCATATCGTGATACTGACATATATTTTCAATCTGCAACAAAAATTTTAAAAAGTGCACCTTGCATTGGCGGCCCATCGTGTCGAAGATTTATGGTGTGATGGTTACAGGGCCCGCTTCATATCCGCTATCGTGTGGACGACCGTGCATTCCGGAAGCGATTTGATGAAGAACCGCCCGTAATTTTTCGAGAGAATTCTGGGGTCCAGCACGGCGACGACTCCCCTGTCCCCCCTCCCGCGGATGAGCCTGCCGAATCCCTGTTTGAAGCGCAGTACCGCGGCAGGCACCTGAAAGGCGTAAAACGGGTTCTCACCCCGTTCCTCGAGGCGCTCCATCCTGGCCTGTACGGGCGGCCTGTCGGGAACGGCGAACGGAAGCCGCATCATTATCACGCCTCTCAGGAGATCGCCAGGCAGGTCGATCCCCTGCCAGAAGGAATGCGTCCCCATCAGAACGGCATTGCCGCTTTCAAGATAGCGTTCCAGTGCCTCGGAGGCGGGATACTCGCCCTGCGCGAACACCGGGTGTTCCACGAGATCCACAAGCCGCTCCCGCACGCTTTCGAGCATCCGGTACGAAGTGAACAGGAGCAGGCAGTTGCCGTTGAGGTGACCGATAATCTCCGCGGCCAGCCTTGCGGCATCGGCCGTGAATGATGCCCCGTCGGGCCCGCCCTCCTCGCGATTGAGCAGAAGCACCGCCTGTTTCCGGTAATCGAACGGGGATGCGAGAAGAAGCGAACGGTACGACCCGCAGCCCAGCCGCCCGGCGATATACGAAAAATCGCCGTTTACCGCCAGGGTGGCCGAAACGTACACCACGCTCTCGTACGAGCCCGACACATCGCGCTCCATGACGCCGGCCACGTCAACCGGCTGCCCTTTAACCGTAACATCGCCCAGGAGCTCTCCATCGCCCCGCTCGAGCCAGTACACCCAGTCCGGGTCTTCGCAGCCGATGGCCGCTGCAAGGGCCTGCGTCGCGGTGAAAAGCCTGGACCTGGCGATCTCGAATTCGGTCCGGTAATGCTCGTTGTCCATATGCTCGTCGATTTCAGCAAGGAGCGCGTAGAATTCGCGGTACGCAGACAGCATTCCCTGCCCCGTACGAAGCGGCTCCTTCAGCCGCCACGAGAGCCTGTCGCCGGGGAGTTGGGAGCGAAGCGCCTCAAAAAACTTCTGCACCTCGGTGAAGAAGGTCTCGTGCTTCGCAACGACCTTTTTCCGGAGAGATTCGCGGGTGATCTGGGAAAGCACGGTTTTTCTGCGGCCCCGCCGATGGAAACGCTCGGCGATATCCATCATGTCGGAAAAGCTTATCGAGAAGCCGAGCTGGTCGGAGGCGACGTCCTCGAGCGAATGGGCCTCGTCGAAGATGAGGACGTCCGCGGCCGGAAGGTACGTCTTGCCGGAGGCGATGTTCGCGAAAAAAAGATAGTGGTTGAGTATCAGCACGTCGGCCTGCTGCCAGCGCCTCCGCGCGAGCTGGAACGCGCAGTTTGACGAGAACGGGCAGGCGAACATGCCGCACGCGTCGCTCTCGCGCGCCAGGCGCGACCAGAGCGCCTGCGGCATCCTCGTGTTGAACCGGGTTACCGCCCCCCCCCTGTCGAGCAGCACTCGCAGGTCCTCCAGCCAGTGCAGTTCGGCCTTATGGAACTCACCGCGCTCCAGCACTCCTTCGA
>JBFZEY010000048.1:0-8027 GCA_041306625.1 Spirochaetota bacterium
AAGTAAAGGAGTATCGCTTGGCATTCTTTGCCTCCTTTTTAGGAATCTTATTCCTTCTCTGTAATTCCAACATCTGAAAAAACATACGTCAAGATAAAACGATATACCGAGTGAAGCATCAGTAAATGTATTTCAAATTATAATTAAATTATATCGCATGGTTATGTTGCTACAATTGCAATTCAGAGACCCCGGCAGGATCGTAAAAATGCTGTCGCTGGGGAAATGAAGAAAGCACCGATTATACAAAATATTGTATTCCGGACGAATACAGTAAAGAAAATACATCGAGCAGGAATTTCTATTAAATGAACCATATTCATAATATGAGCATTGTTCATCGATATTTAAATTTGTCAAGAAAATTATCGTTTATAGAAGATTCAAATTCGACGTTTGATGAAGTAAACGTTGTGATGTACGCTTCTAAATTATTTAATAATAATTGTTCAACTGTCTGCGGGATAAAATGAAAATTGTTTTGTGATATTAAAATTATAGCCGCATGGACGGGTTTTTCTTGAAATTAATGACATTACAATTATACTGCGCTGAGATTAAATATACACGGTGGTGAAAAGTGAAAAAACATGAACTTGATGCGCGTTCCTTCCTGTATCCCATGCCGGCGACGCTTGTAGGGGCGAACGTCGAGGGAAAGCCGAATTATCTCGTCATAGCGTTCTGCGGCGTAGTGAATGCGCATCCTCCAATAATCTCCGTTTCAATTAACCATTCGCATTACACCAATCTTGGTATAATGGAAAATAAAACATTCAGCGTTAACATTCCCTCGGCGGACATGGCCGTTCAAACGGATTATTGCGGGCTGGTGTCCGGTGTCGAGGTCGATAAATCGGCCGTGTTTACAAGTTTTTACGGTAAGCTTCAGACTGCGCCGATGATTCAGGAATGCCCGCTTAACCTCGAATGCCGCCTGATACAGACTATCGATTTTGATGTCGATACAGCGTATATCGCGGAGATCGTTTCCGCCTATACTGAAGACAGGTATCTTACCGAGGGCCGGCTCGATATAAAAAAAATTGATCCGCTTCTTTTCGCGATTCATGAACGGGCATACTACAGGGTCGGCGAATACGTTGGCCAGGCCTGGAATATCGGCGCCGGTTACGAAGGGAAAGACGCAATCAGAAAAAAGAAGTAAACCCAATACGCCGCGGTGCGCGTTTAATGAGAGATGGCTGCTATGGAAAATTTGCGACGTATCGGGGAAATGCTTGCACGTGATGAGGTTCCGGAAACATCCGGAGACGTAAGGGTATATCCGCGTTCCCGTATCTCCGCAGGCGATACCCGCATTCTAATGATTCGTACGAAGGGCATGGGGCGGCTGCTTGCGACCGGATCGGGGCCCTTGTTCGATGATCTGGACGGAGAATTGATAGGGGCCTGCCGTGTGTGTCCCCTGAATGAAGAGACCCGTCTCGTTATAAACAGATACATTCCCTATACTGTTCCGGTGCCGGCGGGTCGATTCCGCGCGGGGATCGGTCTCGGTGACAGGCTTGGGCGTTCTTCCGCGGGGCATATACGGGCGATTGAGGGGAAGGATGTATTCCCGATCCTCGCCCAGCAGAGCATGCGCGAGCTTTCACTGACGGGCAGAACGTATTCAGACGTACTCGACGCCGCCTGTTTCGCCGTTCTCCGCGAAGGATATATCGGGGGTTACGGTGCAGACGGCGACCATCTTAAAAACGAGAAAGATATTGCGGAGGCTATTCGACTGGGTTTTTCGATGATTACGCTCGACTGCTCTGAATTCATCGATACAACCACAGAATCTCTGGGCCTCCGGGCGCTGATGAAGCGATATGCCGCGATTCCGGCCGGTGTTCGCGGGGATTATGAGCGCACCTATTCGGGGGAGTCGTTCAGAATCGGCAACGTCGAGATCTCATTCGATCAAGAGGAACTCGCACGCTGTATGCTTTTGTATTCAGGGGTCATAGACTTTGCGGAAAAAATATATATTCAGCATATCAGGGCGGCAGGCAGGGAGATAGATTTCGAGCTTTCAATCGACGAAACGTCTACGCCGACCACACCCGAGGCGCATTATCTAGTAGCCGCAGAGCTCAAAAGGCGGGGGGTCGAGCTTACCAGCATTGCTCCGCGCTTCTGCGGGGAGTTTCAGAAAGGCGTCGATTACCGCGGCGGTGTCGACCGGTTCGAGAGGGAGTTTGCGGTTCACGCGGCGATCGCCGACGAGTTCGGCTACCGTCTGAGCATTCATTCGGGAAGCGACAAGTTCGCGGTCTTTCCCGTAATAGGTGAACTCACAAAAGGAAGGTTCCATGTTAAAACCGCGGGGACCAGTTGGCTTGAGGCGGTCAGGCTCGTTGCGCGCAGGTACCCGGAGATATACCGTAGAGTTCACGCCAAAGCGATCGAAAGCTATTCGGCTGCGAGGGAGTACTATCATGTTTCGGCCGACCCGTTGTCAATCGCACCCCTCGATACGGTCGCCGATGCCGAACTTCCCGCTTATCTTGACGATGACAATGCGCGTCAAATCCTGCACATTACGTACGGGTTCATCCTGCATCGGGAAGCCGACGGAAACGTCAATTCGCTGGGACGTGAATTCCTGTCGGCGCTCGATGAGGAAGAAGACCTGTATCGCGACATGCTGGCCGCCCACATAGGAAAACATCTCGCCCTGCTCGGGAAATAGGAGCCGAATGGAACGCTTTATACACGATGATTTCATGCTTCAGTCGGAGAGCGCGCGAAGGCTCTTCCACGAACATGCCGCGGCGATGCCGATCATCGACTATCACTGCCATCTGAATCCCGGCCGGCTTTGCGCTGATCATCGTTTCAGAAGCGTTACCGAGGCGTGGCTCGAGGGCGACCATTATAAATGGCGGGCCATGAGGGCAAATGGCATCGATGAACGGCTCATTACCGGCGACGCCGACGACCGTGAAAAATTCCGGGCATGGGCGCGCACCGTTCCGTATACGTTAAGGAATCCGTTGTTTCACTGGACCCACCTGGAGTTGGAGCGTGTTTTCGGAATAAGCGACACGCTTCTTGACGTGGAGAGCGCCGACCGCGTTTTCGACGAATGCAATGAAAGGCTGGCATCTCCCGGATTCGGGGCGCAATCAATCGTGGCGAAGTTCAATGTGCGGATCGTATGCACCACCGATGACCCGGTCGATTCGCTCGAGCAACATACCGCCTGGCATGCCCTTGAAAAGGCACCATTTGCAATGCTTCCCGCATGGCGGCCCGACCGGGCGCTCTCGGCGGATAACCAGGCAATTTTCAGGCCATGGATCGAACGGCTCGAAACGATCAGCGGAATAAGAATTAATAAATACGACGACATGCTGGACGCTCTCGGCTCGAGACACGAATTTTTCCATTCAGCAGGCTGCAGACTCTCGGATCACGGACTGGAGTCAATTCCCGCGGATGACTGGAATGAAAAGCAAGTGAAAGGGATATTCTCAAAAGCACTGTCGGGTAAGACGCTTGCCGACGATGAGTGCGGGAAATACCGGTCGGCGCTTCTGCATCGGCTTGCGCTGATGGACTGTGACAGAGGCTGGACGCAGCAGTTCCACCTGGGTGTGCTCCGTAACACCAATTCGAAAATGTTTGAATCTCTGGGAGCGGACGCCGGTTATGACTCTATCGGTGATTTTTCGCACGCCCGATCGACCGCACGTTTTCTTGACCGGCTCGAGCGAGAGGGAAGACTTGCAAAGACCGTCATTTATAACATCAACCCGGCGGACAATGAATTATTCGCGACGATGATCGGAAATTTCCAGAGCGGCCCGACCCCGGGCAAGCTGCAGTTTGGAAGCGGATGGTGGTTCCTTGATCAGAAGGACGGCATGGAAGCGCAGATAAACTCCCTTTCGAACATGGGAATGCTGGCCCGTTTCATCGGGATGACGACCGATTCGAGAAGCTTCCTTTCTTTTCCGCGCCACGAATACTTCAGGCGTGTTCTGTGCAACATGGTCGGTACGGACATGGAAAACGGCCTCATCCCGCGCGACATGGATCTTGTCGGCAGGATGATCCGGGGAATCTGCTATCTCAACGCAAGGGATTATTTCTGTTTCCCGCATTAAGCCGTGAACGTCTCCGGCGTATGCCCTGACCCGGCAATCCAGATCATGTCTAAACTTTATCCATCACCGGGCGCTTTTGTCGCGCTTCGCCCCTGCGTACACCAAGCATCATGATAAAGGCAATGCAGATGAAGACGGAAGAGGCGATGTAGATCGAGCTGTAATCGCCTCCGGTCAGCTGGATAATCCATCCATTGATGTTCGGCCCGACTATCGCCGCTGCGGTTATAAACAAGTAATAGATACCGGTATACGTACCGGCACGCAGGTCATCGGTCATGTCCACCACCATGGGGAGGGAATTGACATTAACCATCATCCATGCGATTCCGCAAATCATGAGCAATCCGCCGACGACCGGCACGGAGCCCAGCACGGGTAGCGTGGTCAAAACGATGGTCAGGACATCGCGGTCCAGAAAATAAATCGTAAGCAGTGTCACCATGAGGACCGAAAGGCCGAGCATGATGGAGCGTTTTCGTCCGAATTTACCGCCGATGGCCCCGGCCGGAAGCGCGAACAGCACCAGTGTGAGCAGGAACTGCCCCAGGATGCGCGATCCGTGCTCGCCGGGATAGCCGAGGTGGTTCTTGGCGTACAGGGTAAAAAAGGCCTCGATGGCGTTGAGGGCGATAAACCAGAAGAAATGCGCGAGAAAAATACGCAGGGCGCTCCGTTCCCGGTCGCGCACGATGAGCCTGAGGTTCGCCCACAGCAAAGGTTTTTCCTCGAGGTTGGATTCATATTCCTTCGGTTCGCGTATGAAGGCGAAGAGCATAATGCCTGCCAGGACCACAAGGCATGAACCCAGCCAGAACGGATAATCTTGATTCATGGCGAATAGCGCTCCTCCGCCGAGGGCGGCGATGATTCCTCCTATCCCGCCCATGAAGTTGCTGATTCCGTTCGCCTGCGAGCGATTGGGCGAAGGGGTAATGTCGGCCAGTAGCGCGACCACCGGCGTGCGCCATACCGCCATGCTGAGAATCAATGTCACCGTGCAGGCGACGAAAAGAGGAAGTATCGGCGCCAGGGGTACGAAAAAGAACGCCGTGGCCGCAACCGGGATTCCCAGGATGATAAACGGCATGCGGCGGCCGATGCGGGTGCGAACACGGTCGGACCATGCCCCCATCGGCGGCTGTATGAAAAGCGCTGCGATATTGTCGAGCGTCATGAAAAACCCGATCATGGCGGGAGCCATAAGGAAACGCTCCTGCAGGAAGAGGGGGACAAAGCTGTTGTATATCACCCAGATAGCGCTGAAGCCGAACGAGCCGAAGCCGAGGAGAAAGATCTTCCCATAATTGAATTTCATTTTTATGGCCCCTTATTTTAATCTGCGACTGATACGAGAAATATGATACATAGTAAGCCAGAGCGCAAGCCCGCCGCTCTTCATAAGTGTGCGATTATTCAGCGCTCATATGAAGCACGCCGTGTCGAGTGACTGTCTCCATGGGCGTGCGGTTCGAACTCGTTCGGGGAAAAACAAACCGCATTCCGCGACCGCGGCGAGCGCACCGGTCAGTATGTGCGAGTTGCGATATCTCCTGAAAAGGAACTCACGGTCGTTAAGGATTTTTTCCGCCGTTTCGAGATAGCGGACGCATGCGCGGTATACGTCGTCCTTCCGGTACGATCCGGCATTGCGACTGGAGCGGGTGAGGCAGTACACGCCGTCCAGGTCTATACAGTACGTGACGTCCGAGTCCCAGAGGCCGTTCGAATGCTGGAGGCGCAGCGTGTGGTCGACGATCTTTTCGGGGTAGCGCCATTTTCTTGCGAAATACTCGTAGACATAATACATATGAAAGGCGCCGCCCATTTCATGTTTTGTCGGTCGGCGAATTAAACCCAGCCGGTGAACGAGCCCGCGGCACCAGAAACCGGATTCGGGGTCGGCGGCGCGGTCGAGCCAGTCGAAGTACCAGTCGTAAAAATCGACGTTGCCCTCACCGGTCATGGCCAGGGCCGCGGGCACGCCGGAAATGATGTGCGACCCGGGCCAGATTATCGACCAGTTGACGCCATTGATCCAGCGCTCCATCGAGCGGCGGTCAGCAAGAATCTTGGCAGACCAGGACATAGGCCCCGACGGACGGCGATCGATAAGCCGGAGCGCGGCCACCGCATAGGCGGTGGTATGTTCGCGGTGATGAAAGGTGTGGGTTCTTGAATACCAACCGTCAGCTCGTTGAAAGCGATTGATTACCGAAGCCCATTCATCTTTTTTCTCTTCCGTAAGATCAAGGTCGCCCATGATGTAACGGCTGATGAGCATATCGGTGGTTCCGTAGGAATCGGCAGGGCCGCCGATGTTATAGCTGTATTCCCCGGCGAGACCTCCAGACATGAATTGGCGTTCCCAATCCGGGAAGATGTCGAGCTGGAACCGGCAGAAATCGAAGACGCGGGCCACACCGATCACCTCGTGCCGTAGAGTTTTCGCAACAGATGAAAAGCCGCTTTGGGGACGCGTTTCATTGAAGTGATACCTTTCAGATTGAAAAACGGAACCGGGTTATTGGGAAACCAGGTACAGTAAAAATCCGAGAAAACCCAGGGGGATATTCCGGCCACAAAAGGGCGTGACCTGGCCGCGGTATAATATTCCCGAATCACCCCTGCCTGATATTCTTCCGAGTAGGTCTTCCCGAAGCCAACCCGTTCGGCCTTCCAGACACCATCTTCCTCTTTTCGTCCTGGTGCAGCATCCGCACCGAATTCGGACACAATGACGGGCTTTTCTGGGAAACGGCGGTGCAAACGATCGAGGTGAGGGCCTATGTCCGTGGTGGAGCCGTAATACCAGCCGCAGTACATGTTGACAGAAATGACGTCCATGCTCGCGGCCGCACAGCGATTATTATCGAAAAAAGGGATATTGTAGGTCAGCTCGGCCATAGTTACCAGACGGGTGGTGTCCAGTGCGCGCACGACCTCGCGCAGCCAGGCATATACCTTTCCGCCGTCTTTAAAAAGCGAGTAGGTCTCATTGCCAACGCTCCAGAGAATTATAGCGGGATTGTTGCGGTCGCGCTCTATCATTTCGGCAATTTCGCGCCGGGCATTGAGCAGAAAGGAGCGGTTCATCATCTGTCGCATGCCGAACATACGGATCGGGAAGCGCAGTATTGCCTGTTTCTCCTCGTACCAGGCGGCGAAACCGGTGCCGGTCTGGTAATTGGCGATCTCTTCGCTCAGCAGAAAACCGCGGTCGCGGGCCGCGCACAGTTCCTCAACGCAGTGCGGATAGTGCGCAAGGCGGATATAATTGGCGTTCAGTTTTTTAATCAGTGCAAGGTCGCGTGCGATGATCGTGTTGTTCTGTGTGGACCCGAAAACGGGATCGTCCTCGTGTTTGCATATCCCTTTCAGAAAAACCGGGGAACCGTTCAGTAGGATGGACCCGTTTCCGACCGCTGCGGTACGGACGCCTGTTTTGAAAGAGAGGTTCTGCAGCGCCCCTTTACGCCGGAGGAGGAGCCGTACGGTGTACAGACGCGGACGCTCGGGAGTCCAGAGTGCAGGCCGACTGATATTGAAGGCGAACCTGTATGCGCTTACAGTATCCTTCGGCGTCAAGGGTCCTTTTTTTTGGGTTCCGATACGCCTGCCGTCGGGACCGTAGACCGAACAGCAAAGTGTTAACGCCTGCCTTTCCCCCGCATTGTGAACCAGTACGTCCAGGGCGAGATTCGCCGCCTTGCCGGAGATCTCCGATGTCGCAGCGGCCTTGAATATATACTGGTCGGGAATGAACTCAACGCATACGCTCCGATAAATACCGCCGTAGGTATGCCACCCGGCATGGTGGTATTTCCAAATCCGGGGCGGAAGAGAGTTCCAGGTCAGGCGGTTGTCGGTTCTGACAACGAGATGATTGTCACCTTTGTAATCGAG
>JBFZEY010000049.1:0-4394 GCA_041306625.1 Spirochaetota bacterium
GCTCTTCCGATCTCCTTCAGGTCCTTCATCGCTTCCCATGCGACCTTCTGTACCTCGAAATCGATCGATAGAATGACATTATTCCCGGCGACCGCCTGGAGCCCCACCTCCTCGCCCTCGATGCGGTTGCGCACGTCGACAACGCGCCGGTAATGACCGTCCACTCCGCGTAAAATGCTGTCGTACTCGCCCTCCAGCCCTGATTTGCCGATCTTCTGGTAATGGCGGTAGCCCGAGTCGCGCAGTCTTTTATACTCGGCAGGGCTGATCGTTCCGATGTAGCCCACCGCGTGCGAGAACATATTCCCGTAATTATAGACCCGTACCGGGGCGTCCTCCCAATCGATATTGGGAAATCGATGCTGATTCGACGCGATAACAACGATGGTGTCAAATCCGATATCCTCGCGAATCACAACACGCTCCCAGGGGTTCCTGGAGCGTATGTCGTTCATTACATCGTCGTAGGAAATTTTCAGCAGCCGACACAGCGGCCTGATCACCGCCGCCATCTCCTCCTTGCTCTTGAAGCTGGCGGGTATGGTGGTGATATTGAACGACGGCCTGTTGGAAACGATAACGACATTGCGCTCGCCTATCTTGAAATTGCGGTCGTACATTTCCCCCCTCGACGCGGGTATGGGAATGTAGTTCTCCATGTTCATCCGGGCCCTTTGCTTATAGGTTTCACCCTGGATCAGCTGCAGGTTGATGATCTGTATAAGCAGTATTGCAAATACCGAGGAAATGAGACCTACGAGGAAAAACATCCGGCGCCTGAACGCCTCCAGCATCCTGGTTCGAAGGGACGTCTGGGACATGGGTCAGTACCCCTCCCTTGCCAGTTCCTTTTCAAAAAGCTTGTCGAACAGAAAGAAGATGGGCGGCGCCAGCAGCGCATTGTAGAATGATTCGGGGAAAATCACATTTATCACGGAGGAAACGGAGGCCGTGTGAAAGAGGTAGCCGAGGAAGAGGGTCACCACCCCTTTCAGCAGTGACGAAAGGAAGATAAGCAGGGCGATCGTAAGGATGTTCTGCCTGAATACCGACCTGCCGAAAAACCCCACCACATAGCCGAGCATCATTTTGGGGAAAGCGAGCAGGCCGAGGGGTGAGTTGGAAATGGCGTCATGGAAAAGCCCGGCGATAAAGCCGGTCGTCTCTCCATAAAAGGACCCAAAATTATAGGCCATGTATACTATGACGATGAATATGATGTCCGGTTTGCAGCCCGCTATGCGCAGAATCTCAAAAGAGGAATGACCCTGCACGATCAGCGAAGCGAGCACAAGCGCCGCGGTCAGAATATAGGTGACGATCATGGTTCCTCTGAATCGAGCATTTTGGACAGCTCGGGATCCGGTTCTTTCTTGATAACATAGACCACTTCGACCTGGTTGAAATCTATGATCGGTCGCACCAGCGCCTTCTGGTAGGCGCTCGTATCGGTAACCAGGGTCTTGATTACCTTGCCTACCAGAAGTCCCTGCGGAAACACCCCCCCCTGTCCCGAAGTTATGATAATATCGCCGAACTTGATCGTCGCAGACTTGCTGATATAATCCATCAGCACGAGCGTAGAATTGGGGGCATATCCCAGGCTCAATCCCGGGAACCGGTTGTCCTGAAACATTACACCAAGTTTCATGTCAGTGGAGATGATTGGAAGAATGCGCGATAGCCCGCCCCTCACCTCAATAACCTTGCCCACCACCGCCTTCTCGTCACCCCTGAACGCGATCACCGGCATGTTTACCTTGATGCCGTCCGCCGAACCGCGGTTTATGACTATGGTCCTGAACCAGTTATCGGGGTCTTTGGAAATTATGGTTGCGGGTATGGACTGGTATTCAACACGCTGCTGCATGTCCAGAAGCTGACGCAGCCTGTCATTCTCCTTTTTGATCTCGCCCAGTTCCTCCGCCACGGCTTCGTAATGCTGCAGCTTATCCCTGGTCCGAACAAGCTCCTCCCTCACGTCGCCGAGCTCGGTGAAGCCGGCCCAGAGCATGTGGACACCCTGCTGTACGCTGTAATAAGCTTTCTGGAAGGGCATGAGCGCGAGACTTCCGATCCCCTCGAAACTGAACGTCAGTGCGGAAGACCGGAGCGATAACGAGACAAAACAGAACAGCGAAAAAGAGAAAAACGCGACAATCGATTTATGTCTGACCAGGAATTCCACTCGGATCGTTTACCTGTCCCCGTAATTGACGAGCGGCCCCTTTGGGCCGCCGGTTGCTGTTCGATGCTATTTGAGGTTTGCCCGGTACAGGTTCTTCAATTCTTCGAGAAACTTTCCCGCCCCCAGCACGACGCATGTCAGCGGATTCTCGGCCCGAATGACCGGTACCCCCGTCTCCTTGCTTATAAACTTGTCGAGCCCCTTGAGGAGGGACCCCCCTCCTGTCATGACTATGCCCCTCTCGACAATGTCAGCCGCGAGCTCGGGCGGGGTTTTTTCAAGGATCCTTTTTATGGCATCAAGGATCTGATCTACCGGCTCCTTGAGCGCCTTGCGTATCTCTGAATTGTCTATTTCGAGTGTACGTGGCAGACCCGATATCGCGTCACGGCCCTTGAGATCCATGGTGTCCGCTTTCTTTTCCGGGAAAGCGTTACCCAGTCTGAATTTCACCTCTTCGGCCATGCGCTCCCCGATAACCAGGTTGTACTGTGTGCGCATGTACTTTATAATCGCCTCGTCAAACTCGTCGCCGGCAATACGCACGGAGTCGGCGATTACGAGGCCTCCGAGGGAGATAACGGCGATTTCCGTCGTTCCACCGCCGATGTCGACAATCATGTGTCCCGCAGGCTCATGAATGGGGATGTTCGCGCCTATCGCCGCGGCGAGAGCCTCCTCGATCAGAAAAATCTCGCGGGCCCCGGCCTGCTCGGCCGATTCGCGAACCGCACGCTTTTCAACCTCGGTGATCCCGGAGGGAACGCCGATGACGACCCGCGGCCTCACCAGGGTCTTCCGCTTGTGGACCCTGGTGATAAAATAGCGAATCATCTTCTCTACCGTTTCAAAATCGGCGATTACACCGTCCTTCATCGGCCTGATTGCCACGATATCGCCCGGGGTCCTTCCAAGCATGCGCTTGGCCTCATGGCCGACGGCGAGCACCTTTCCTGTCCCGCTTTGAACAGCAACCACCGAAGGCTCGCTCAGAACGATTCCCTGCCCTTTTACGTGGACAAGGGTGTTCGCCGTCCCAAGGTCAATGCCCATATCATTTGAAAACAATCCATATATAGAACTGAACATAACACCGATCTCCTCTTCCCAGTCAGCCTGAATACATTATGGTGTCGCACATGCCGGCTTTACCGCGCCCCCTGAACGGATGCGAAAGGCAAAAAATCGTTATCCCGGTTTGCGGCAAGCCCCTTCAAAACGATCCGTCGCGTTCAACCATGAGTAATCCGGCAATGCACATTTGATCATTTTTATCTCCGTCGAAAACGGGCCGGGGCCTCCGATCATCTGTGGAAAACCGCATTACTCACGGCAATAATTCCCGTAAAGATTCCCGAGGGATTGAGTATTCTACGGTATTACAGGACACAGTATCCGCGGACGCGACACCTGCAGACCCGTCCCCTTTCAATTATTACAATAGAATATTTTGTCAAGCGATAATATCACAAAATAAAATTTACCCGCTCCGGAACGCCCCTACATGGGATTTAACAGCTTTTTCACCTCTTCATTCCCGGCATCGATGACCAAAACCTCACTCCAAACTGCCCGGGCCTTCGCCTTGTTCCCGAGTGCCGAATAATTTTTCCCGATCCATATCTTGAGCTGGTTATCACGCTCATCGATCGAAAGGGCGCTTGTGAAATGCCCGAGAGATTCGTTAAACAGGGACTGGTTATAGTACAGCTTGCCAAGGTTTATATGCGCCAGTTTGAGAACGGTGCTGTCTGAAGTCTTTCGCAGAACTTCCTGGTAATTGAGGATGGCGCTCGTATATTGCTTTGAAATGGCGTAGAGCGTTGCCTGGAAAAGCCTCCCCTCAAGCGTATCGGAGGTCTTTCCGTGCTCGGCAAGAATGCCGAAGCCCTCTTCATTTTTCCCCGCCAGGACATGCATGAGAACGCAGAAACGAACGTCGTCGACCGTGCGAAGCGCCGATGCCGGGCCGATGCCCCTGGAGACGGAATAGAGTTGCTGCCCGCCGTAATAGCCGGCGTAAAAGGCGGCCTTCGTCAGAATGAGGGAGTGACGGGACTCCATACCGCCGGAGAGCGCACGGCCCTTGTTGATGCAGCGTATGGCCGACAGGAAATGCGGCCGCGCCGCCTCGCCTGTCACCACGGGTACACCGTCATAGATAACAGCTTCGGAAAACGACCTGCCCATTACTGCTTCGCCAAGC
>JBFZEY010000050.1:0-11037 GCA_041306625.1 Spirochaetota bacterium
GATCCCACCGATATCCATGATGTGATACCTCGCGGCGTCCAGACCCCGCTCGCGTATTTTCCTTTGCAGATCGAGCGCGGGATACCCGGGCGGCTCGTCGCCGAGGTGGAAGGTCCCCCACTGCGTCGGGATGAAATGCCGCGCGCCCAGATCGTCAAAGGCGTCGAGCGCCTCGTCGGCGTTCATGTGCGCATAGTGCATGAACCAGCGCGGATGATAGGCCGTAACGGGCATCAGCACGTAATCGATATGCGGCCAGCGACGGCCGATCTCCCGGTAACCGATGAAATAACCGCTGTCGCCGGCGAAATAGACCTTCTTTTTCGGTGTGATGATGAGAAAGCTCGCCCACAGCGTGGTGTTCCTACCCTGGCCGATGCGGAGCGACCAGTGCTGCATCGGAAGGCAGACCATGCGGTTTCCTCCTCCCAGGTCGCGTTCCTCCCACCAGTCCATCTCGACGACGTCCTTCTTGCCGAGTGAACGGACAAATTCCCCGAGCCCCTTCGGCACGAAATAGCGCGCGTCATCACGAAGCGCCTTTATGCTCGATGAATCCAGGTGATCGTAATGGTTGTGAGAGATGATGACGTTGAGCTTTCCGCCCAGGCCGTTCACCTCGGGCGCGCTCATGCCCGGCGGCGTCTTGCGCGCCGGAAGGAGCGCCCGCTTCGAAAAGACCGGGTCGGTCAGCCAGTACTCGCTGCCGGTCCGCACGAGAAAGCTCGCATGGCCCACCCAGAGGATAAAATCGCCTCCATTGAGAGCGGCAATTCTCCGCGGTGCGTTGTTCAGGATCGCCGGAAGATGCTTCTTTTCCTCGGCGGTGTACTCTGCTTTTCGGGAGAGACGCCATTTAATCATGCTCGAAAAACCAACGTTCTCCATGGGCATCCATGGATTCAGAAAAAGCCCGTTTTCGATGTTCGCCCCCCTGAGTTTCGCAGGCTCGGCCCCGAGCACCTTCGCCCTCCAGGCTGTCTCGTCAAAACCTTCAGCTGCCGACGGCGAATGCGACGCCAGAAAAACTCCGGCCGCGAGAAGTATCACCGGGACCCGCCAGTACCGTTGTATGATCACCGTAATGCATCCTCCCTGAATTTCTTTAAATTTTTATACTCCTAAAAGATAAACCTCTACGACTCATGGTATGCCGGAGTTGCCGCGAGCCCAGAATATAGCCGACGCCCCCTCCGCTGGAGGCGGGGAAAAGAGCTCTCCTGGTGAGGAACTGGAGCACTCCCGGATCGGTAACATATGTACAATTTATCGCACATAAAATATATAGCTTCTTTAAAAACTTAAAGCGGCACGGCTCTAATCGACGCCGTGAGGTATATTTTTATTTGACAAAGTGTACCTGAAAAAGATACAAAGGCCAATTGCATCATGAACTGGGTCATCTATTCGAAATTCGCCGTGCTGATCGGATTCAGCATGTTCCTCGGCTTCCTCTCGGCCATTCCCGTCGGCGCCGTGCAGGTCGACGTCGCCAAGAAGGCCATAAACGGACACCTTTTGCCCGCTTTCGCCGTGGCGGCGGGGTCGGTGACCTCGGACTTCATTTACGGCACGCTCACGCTCTTCGGCATCGGGCATTTCCTGGTGCTCAAGCAGTCACAGATCATCATTTACTCGCTCGGCATACTGGTGCTCTCGTTCCTTCTCTACCGCTCGTACCGGGAATACCGGCACGTATGCCATCCCGAGGACTCGCCGCTCGTTTATAAAAAGCGATTTTCATTTCTTACCGGGTTCAGCATCGCCATAACCAATCCCGGAATCATCATCTGGTGGGTCATCGGATTCAAGCTCTTTATCGACCTTTCGGTATTCACCGAGATAACGACGCCCATCAAGCTTATCTTTATACTCGGAGGCTGCACCGGTCTCGGGGGTTACCTTATCTTTATCGCGTACGTGCTTCACCGTATGGGAAATGCTTTCCCCGAGAAGTTTATCGATCGCATGCAGGTCGGGCTGATGGTGCTCCTGGTAGTGCTCATCGGCTATTTCGGCTGGCAGCTCTTCTCGATCGTGTTCAATTACACACGGCCCGTCCTGTCATAATTCTAAAGCACCCGCCCGAGCGTGTCGCTCCCCATTGTACGCCATGCTCCCCCGCACCGTCCAGCGCCGCACCTAGGCACCGCTGAAGAACGCGGGGCCGGAGTCGACCACCGCCCTCTCGCCCGCGAGCACTGATTCGATCTTACCGAAGAACAATGGAAACTCCGCGCCGAGATAAAAACGCGAGGCGAGCGCCCTGCCGTAATAGAAGGATTTCTCCGCGTCGTCCTCCGCGCCGCTTATCGTGGCATCCGTATCCGCGCCCAGCTTCTGTGTTACCCTGGCCAGGCCCCAAAGGTGCATCCAGGCGAGACTCGCCATAAAGAAGGCCTGCTGCAGCATCGTCGCGTCGGCGTAAATCTGCACGAGGTCGCGCGACTCGTAGCGCGCCTTCATCGCCGCCACCGCCTCGTCGAGTGCATGGACGGCACGCTCCAGGAGCGCGATGTAGCGGGGCTGCACGCGGCTCCGGGACTCCTCCATTGTGCGAACAACGCGCTCCCTCCAGAGGCCGTACATCCTCTGCCCGGGATCGAGGAGCATCTTGCGCATTACCAGGTCGAGCGCCTGGATTCCGTTGGTTCCCTCCCAGATCGGCGTGATGCGCACGTCGCGGTACAGCTGTTCCACGGGGTAGTCCGCACAGAATCCGTAACCGCCGTGCGCCTGCACCGCCCCGGAGGCCACGAGCACACCGGTATCGGTGCATCCCGCCTTGCAGATGGGGATGAGGAAATCGACGAGCGAACCGGCCTCGGCCGCCTCGCTCCCCGTCGCGTGCCGTGCGGTGTCGATCGCGAGCGCCGTAAAATAGGCGAGCATGCGCATTCCCTCAACGTACGAGCGCATGCGAAGCAGCATGCGCCGTACGTCCGGATGGCGGATAATGGGCACCTGATCTTTCGAGGAGGCGTCGGCCGGGTCGGAGCCCTGCAGGCGTTCACGGGCGTAGGCGAGCGCGTGCAGGTAGGCCGAAGAGCCAACCGCAAGGCCCTGCCGGGCCACGGCCAGACGCGCCTCGTTAATCATGTGGAACATCATCCGCATTCCCTCGCGCTCTTTGCCCAGGAGGTGGCCAATACAACTGCCGTTCTCACCGAAACTCATGGAGCAGGTCGCCGAGCCGTGAAGGCCCATCTTGTGCTCTATACCCGTGCAGACAACATCATTAAGAGGAGCGAACGATCCGTCCGGTAGCACCGGGTACTTGGGCACTATGAAAAGCGATATGCCCTTCGTCCCCGCCGGGTCGCCCTCTATGCGCGCAAGCACGAAATGTATGATGTTCTCGTACAGGTCTCCGTCGCCGCTGGAGATGAACGTCTTCTGCCCGCTGATGCGGAAGCTACCGTCGGGAAGGCGCGTCGCCTTCGTGCGGAGCGCCCCGACGTCGCTTCCGGCGCCCGGCTCGGTGAGGCACATGGTCCCGCCCCAGCGGCCCGCGAGGATATTGTCCATGTAGAGCGCGCGCTGTTCGTCGGTGCCGAAGTTGCGCAGGAGCGTCGCGTTGCCGTGACCGAGGATGGGATACGTGAAAAAGGACAGGCTCGCCGCGGTGAAGATTTCGTTGCACGAGAACGCTATCGCCTCGGGCATTCCCATCCCCCCCTCGTCGTGCGAATCGGCCATTCTGAGAAAGCCGGCGTCGTAATAGGCGGCAAGCGCCTTCTTCATGCCCGCGGGGATTCGCACCTCCTTCGTAACGGGATCGTAGACGACACCGGCGCGATCGGCCTCGCGATTGGCGTCGTAAAGGATGTCCACGGAAATCCGTTCCGCAAGACGGAGCGACTCCTCGCATTCGGCACGGCCGAGCCCCGCGAAAGCGGGGAAACGGCCAAGCTTTTCTATATCAAGCAATTCGAAGAGCACGAATTGAATGTCACGCATATCGACGATCAGATTTGAGGACATGTTTCGCTCCTGGTTTGCATCGGAATAATCGGGCGAACGTTCGCCCGGAACGGTATCCAGTATAGCAAGACAATCATCGCGCCGCAGGTTTTAATTTGTTTGATTGAGCCGGCCGCGGCGCGGAAAAAGATTGCAAAACGCCGCCGCATTGACAAGTCAATTTTTATTATACAGAAGAAATTAAGTGGCGAGAACCATGTCCGCGCGATCCACCGGACGCCGACGCGCCATCACCATCACAGGCATGGAGCACGTGACAGCCGCACGCCGGCGTCCGGACGACCCGGGATCTATGCGTGCCGGTGGATCTTCGCCCTGCCTCTTAACGGAACGGTGAGCTGCATGAATGCCTTGATCATTGAATAATAGATCAGAAGCATCAGGTTCCGCATGTCCCACGCGGGGCTCTTCATCTTGAAATGACGCAATCCGAAGATCATGAGGTCCGCGACCTTCACCGGGCAGCCCTTTATGTGGACGACCTTTCCGGCTTCCAGTTTCCCGTCCACGCCGGCGCAGGTGCCGACCAGGACCACGGGTTCGCCGGGATGCACCACGTCCCCCTTGTAATATCCCATCACGATGGCGCCCTTCTTCGCGTTTTTCAGATTGCCCTCATAGCGCCGGTCGGCCGTCCCCATCACGCCCTTAATGGAGCAGATGCATCCGCCATAGCAGATATTGCCGGTGTTCTTATTGGCCCCCTCGTAGAACCTGATCGGCGTGTCGAGCTTCTGGAGGTCCTGGAACGGGGAATCCACTCCTTTCATCCGCGCCGCGAGCTCCTCCCAGCCGACGTCGCCGGTTATGACGACATCGTTGATGTCGAGGGAGCCGTAGCCGCGGTCGCGCGCCTCGCGCAGGTAAATCACGGACTCAGGCTCGTAGTTCATTATTTTCGCGGCCACCACGTCGGCGGCCAGCGGGTCGTTCGCGATAATGATGGCGCCCAGGTGATGCGGAAACGGGCTCGACTCGAACCCGCGCCCCACGGTGATGGCGTCGGTCACGACCAGATCGGGGTAGCCCGGCTCGAGCAGGTCGACGATCTTCTCGTGCAGGCGGTCGTCGTGATACAGGAACCGCTCTTTATGAGAGAGAATGCCGATGTTGAGTTTCAACGCGTTGGTGATGTCCACCACGATGTGAAATTTGAGCTTGGGCATCCATATCTTGTACTCCGCCTCGTACAGGGACTTCGCCATCAGCATGGTCCTGTGCCATTTGGCCTTTTTAAGGGTTACGGTGCGCAGCTCCTCCTCGTTTAAGTCCACCAGCGGCACCTTGAGCCGCTTCGATAATTTGTCGTAGTCCGACTCGGCGAAGAAGAGCCGCGTGGGCAGACCGATACCGCCGGATTCGCCGATGGTGATGGTGTCGGCGGCGCCGTACGATTCGCGGAGGACATTGACCATGGCTTCGGTCACGTTCAGGTTGGTATACGAATCGAATATGTATTGCTTGTTCGCGGTCACCACGTTCGGCTTTATCAGGATTTTGCCTTTCGGCTTTTCGCCGAGCTCCTCCATGGCCTCCTTTATGATGCCCTGGATCAGCTTCGGATTATATTCGTCACACCTGCGCAGTATCACCTTTCTTTCACGCATCTTCTCCCCCCTCTCCGGTGAAAATAAAAGTAACACACGTTACTCTAACGTACTATATCCCGCACACCGGCGTTGTCAATATAAAATAGTCCGTAGTGAGCATGGCGCACCCCTCACCGGAAGAATTAAACTTGAACAAAAGGCGGCCCGTCGTTATCCTAACGGCGTATCGAATTTCAACCGGAAAGCGACAGCGAACCATCATGCCGAAAATACCAGCGTCCCCCGAGGTCGTCTCCTCCATCAGGGAAAACATTATCATGGAGGCCGCGGCCCTCATCAACGAGGTGGGCTATTCCGATTTCAGCATGCGCAGGCTTGGCTCGCGCCTGGGAGTGGCCGCCAAGACCATCTACAACTACTTCACCGACAAGGACGAGCTCTACCTGATGATCGTCACCAGGGGATTCGAAATACTGTTTTCCCGTTTTAATGACGCGTACTCATCGGCGGACGACCCCTTCGCGCGCCTGCGCGCCATGGCGCGCGCGTATATCGATTACGGAATCGAGAACCCCCACCTCTACACCATCATGTTCAGCATGGGCACGCCGAAATATGCGGACTACGTCGGGAAGCGGCACGAGAAACTCGCCGAATCCCAGAACATGACCGCGCTGCGCTCGGCCGAACTTGCGGAACGGGTGTTGCGCGAAATCGCGCGCGAAACCCCCGGAACCGACCCGGAGGACGCCAACTACCGCCTGATGTACATGTGGAGCACGCTGCACGGAATAGTGTCGCTGTCGCTGAGCAGGGTCACGCTCGAGGTCGGGGATTTCGAACGCGGCATCGACCGGATGATAGACGATACCCTGGGATGCTTTCGGATGAAGCGCGACGGGCCGCCCCGATCGATGCGGTGAGCGGAACCATGGTACCGATATTGAGGAAGGCAATGCGGTGCCGGCGGGTGAAGATCGTGTTTGATCGGGTCAACGGAAAAACAGGCAGAATACAAAAGGCCGTCCCGCCTTCGCGAGACGGCCCCACTCTTTCGACAATGAGCGCGATACGCGCTACTCCAGCGGCGCCCCGGTGAAGACGGCGTCGGAGGCCTTGACGGGCGCGGTTTCGCCGAAGAGGATGGCCTCGGCCCTGCCGAAGAATTTCGGGAACTCGGCACCCAGGTAGAACTGCGACGAGAGCACCTTGCCCGAGTAATACGCGGCCTCGGCGTTGTCGTTAAGGAGCTTCTCGCGGTCCCCGCCCTTCGCGTCGCCCACCAGCGACTTCATCTTCGGAATGCAGAGCGACAGGCTCCACAGGTGCACCCACGCCAGCGACATCATGAACATCGCCTGCTGCAGCGGTGTGGCGCTGGCGAATATATTCAGGAACTTGCCGCCGGCCATGTCGGCCTTCAGCGACTCGATCACCTCGTCGAGCTTCGCCATGCCCCGCTCGACCAGGTTAACGTACCTGTCCTCGACCACGCCCCTGGCCTTGGCGACGGTCTCGGCCACGCGCTTCTTCCAGACGATGAAGTTGAACTGCTCCGGGTTCATGAGGATCTTGCGCATGGTGAGGTCCATGGACTGGATGCCGTTGCTGCCCTCGTAGATGGCGGTGATCTTCGCGTCGCGCAGGTAGCGCTCGACGGGGTAGTCCGAGCAGTAGCCGTAGCCGCCGTACACCTGCACGGCCTCGGAGGTTACATACAAGGCGCTATCGGTGCATCCCGCCTTGCAGATCGGGATGAGGATCTCGACAAGGCCCTGCACCTCCTTCATCGCGTCGCCCTCGAGCACGTGCATGAGATTGAGGTTATGCGTCAGGCAGTAGACGAGCATCCGCATGCCCTCCACGTGGGACTTCATCCACAGCAGCATCCGCTTGACGTCGGGGTGCTGGCTGATGGCGACCTTCGGCGCGTCGGGGTTCAGCATCTGGGTTACGTGCACGCCCTGCACCCGGTTCTTCGCGTAGGTCACCGCGTGCATGTAGGCGGTCGTTGAAAGCGCAAGCCCCTGCATCGCCACTCCCAGGCGCGCCTCGTTCATCATCTGGAACATGATCTTCATGCCCTGCCGCTCCCTGCCGAGCAGCCAGCCGACGCAGTCGCCGTTGTCGCCGAAGGAAAGCGAACAGGTGGCCGAGGCGTGGATGCCCATCTTATGCTCGATGCCGGTGCAGACGACGTCGTTGAACTTGCCGGGGCTCCCATCGGGATTCACCCGAAACTTGGGGACCATGAAGATCGAGATACCCCTGGTCCCGGGCGGGTCGCCCTCTATGCGGGCGAGCACCGGGTGGATGATGTTCGAATAGAAATCGTTATCGCCGGAGGTTATGAATATCTTCTGGCCGGTGATTTTGTACGTGCCATCGGGCTGCTTGACGGCCTTCGTCTTGAGGTTGCCGACGTCGCTTCCGGCCTCGGGCTCGGTGAGGCACATGGTGCCACCCCATTCCCCGGAGAACATCTTCGGGATGTAGAGCTTCTTGAGCTCGTCGCTGCCGAAGCTCTCGATGAGCATCGCCGCGCCGTGCGTGAGGCCCGGGTATGTTGTAAAGGCAAGGCTTGCCGCGGTGAAGATCTCGCTGGCGGCAATGGCGACGCAGGCGGGCATTCCCATCCCGCCAATCTCCGGGTCTTCGGGTATCGCGATGAAACCGGCCTCGTTGTACGCCCTGAGCGCCGGCTTGAAGCCGTCGGGTATGCTGACCTTCTTCGTTGCGGGATCGTACTTCACCCCCTGTTTTTCAGACTCGGCGCTGACGGGGTAGAGCTGCTCCACGGCGATCTTTTCGGCGAGGTCGATAACGTCCTCGAACATGCCCCGGTCGAAGTCGGCGTACCTGGGAAGGGCGGTCAGTTTATCGACCTCGAGCAGTTCGAAGAGGGTGAAGCGGAGATCACGTGAATCGACGAGCGGATTGAGTGCCATTGCGTCCTCCTGGATCAATTATGGATTCATATGCGAGGTGATGCCCGGGCGGGCCTGCCGTGGGGGTTCCGCGCCCGGGCGCGGATGACGGGGCATCCCCGGTTTTAACAACCCCGCATACCTGTTCATTAAAACTATGATATATGACTTTTTATATATCATTATCTACGCTTGTATGTTGTAAAATAATACTAATTTATTTTTTGTCAAATATGATTTTCGGCTGATGCCGATTAATAAAATGGAAGGCTTTTCGTTCCCGGGCTATGTTTTACGGGTGGGACGCACAGGCCATGAAGGACCGGAAGGAACGAAATTCCACAGCGGAGGACATCATGAACTATCACGATGACGTCGCGTCCGAGGAAATCATCCGCGCGACTGAACGGCATTTCAAAAAGCTCATCGAAGCGCTCAAGAAGGCCTGAACCGGCCCTGTCGCGAAAGGTGACTGTCGATGATTGAAACCGCCCGAATCGCAGAGGCGGTGTCTGTACCCCGCGGGGCCCCTTCCCGCTTCCGACCGAAGAATGCCATACCGCCGTTTATTCCATGCTTCCGGCTCACATGGCGCTTCCGCGCGTCGCGCGCCCGTGTGATCAGCCCGGGCGGCAGCGGATCGAACGCCCGCGCGAAGCGAACACGACACCATCCCCGCTTTCGGCGCCTGGCACGCGAAAATCGGCGTCCCGGTACGTACCGGTAAAAGAATTGATTAAATGGCGGGCGTCCCCCTACACTAACCGATCGACACCCGGACACAAGGAGGCGCCTCAATGACACCGACAATCTTTCTCGCGCTTTTCATCGCACTCGCGGCGGCGCACGTCATCAGTGAAGGATTCAAATTCATGCCGGGACGCTATTTCGTCAAGCCCCTGCTCATGCCCACGCTCGCGCTTTACTATTTGATCTCAGCCGAAACGCCGAACGCGTTCATGATCGCGGCGATAGGGTTCGGCTGGCTGGGCGATATCTTCCTGATGATACCCGACCCTCAGAAAACCCGGCGCTACTTCCGCCCGGGCCTGGTCGCCTTTCTGCTGGGCCATGTTTTCTACATCGTGGTCTTCGCGTCCTATGTTCCCGGGATGGAAAACTTCCCCGCGGCCGCATGGCTCATACTGATTCCGTATATCGCCACGGGCGCGTTCGGCTACCGCCTCATCGGGCCGCACGCTGGCGCGATGAAAAAGGCGATCCTCGCCTACACGGTCATCTTCGTGGTGATGGGCGCGGTCACCGTGCTTCCGATGGGATCGGCCTCGCCCGTCGGCGTGCTGACGGCGATGGCGGGCGCCTTCGTCTTCATGGTCTCGGACATCATCAATGCCTACAACAAGTTCGCGCGCGAGATCGCGAACGAGCGCGTATACACCATGAGCACCTACCTGGCCGGCCAGCTGCTGCTGGTGCAGGGATACCTGATGTATTAGGATTATGCCGCAATTCAATCGCGCAGGAGATCCGGGGAGAAGCACGCCGCAGCGGAGTGGCTGTTCGTGGCCTGCGGGGAAAAGGGTCCGATGCCTGCGGAATTCGTCATCGGGGGAACGTGAGGCGGCGCCTCGCGCGCCGGTTGCGCAGTGCACCAGATTACTTAACGTACGGAATGCACTGCGGACCGTCGGGGAGCACGGCAACGCGCGCACGGCCGCCGTAGCGCCCGAGGAGTTCGCCGAGGGTCGAGGATATGTCGGCACAGGGACGCATCATCGCCCGTTCTACTTCGGCCGGCGCAAGGCCGTCGCTGTAGAGAAACACCTCGTTTTTAAAGAGTATTTTAGCCTGTACCTGCACCTGCCACTGTTCGGCCTCGGACACAAATCCGCCTTCCAGTGCCGTAAGAAATGACTCCGGGTCGCGAAAACGCGAGATCAGCAGGTCGTAACAGCTTCCCGCCGGCAGGCCCTCCTCGCAGGCGGCCGCCATGATGATCGATCCCCCGTGCGCCGTTATCTGCGCCGCGGCGCTCATGCCCTTGACCGCCTGGTAGAGGTTCTGGTCGAGCGGGTAGCCGCTGTTGGAGCTTATCACGATATCGAACGGCGCGTCGACGGCGGCCATGGCGTGCGTGCGCACGTGCGCGCAGCCCGAGCGATGCGCCGACTCGGGATTCCCCGCGAATACTCCGGTAATGCTCTTTGTGCCGTCCAGCGTTACGTTAACGAGAAAATCCACGCGCCCCATTTTCGCCGCTTCTGCCATTTCCTCCCACACCGGATTGCCGGTGGTGACTCCCCAGGTCGCACGTGGATGGTCGATGTTCGACGCGCGGTGGTTGTACATGATGCTCGTCTCTCCGGCGATACCGGGCAATACCGCCTTGGGACCGCCGCTGTACCCGGCGAAGAAATGCGGTTCTATGAATCCGGTGGCGATGCGAAAATCAGCGTCCATCCAGGCCCGGTTGAGGTACAATTCGTTCCCGGTCGAGGTGGTCCCCGCATGGACGAGCGTCGCGGCGTCGCGCGCGTCGTGCTGGACGATTGTATAGCGCCCGACGATATCATCTCCCAGCAGTGCGCGCAGCTCCGCGGCGGTCTGCGCCCGGT
>JBFZEY010000051.1:0-3196 GCA_041306625.1 Spirochaetota bacterium
TCCGGCTCGAGGTCCTGGACACGCCGCGCGACATCGCCGACACCGGCGAAGGCCGCGGCACCGAAGCGCCACCACAGCGGGAACCGGTACTCGCCCTGCGCCACCACCATGGCGTTGTCGCGGTAGCGCCCCTCGAAAAGCCCGCGCATCAGCTTCTTTCCCCCCATAAGCGAGAGCATCTCGAACGGCGCCTCGCCGTAGATGACGTTGGAATACGCCTGGAGCGCGAGGACGTGCGATCGCCACAGCGGTACGTATTTCCTGAGGTCGAGCGTGTGCCGTATGAACTGGTACCGGCTCGAGAACAATTGATCGAAGGACACCGCGCTGAACTGGTACAGCCCGCCTTTCGATGGATAAAAGGCGTTGTTGCGCGTATCGAGGTTGAGCGAAAGCCCGATGCCCGAGGCGAGGCTCGAGGAGCCCCCCGGCACCCCTTCGGACTCGAGAACACCGCCCGGTTCGCTTTCATCGACCGTCGTTTTCTCGTAGTGATACACGAAGCCCATGTACAGCCGGTGCGCGATCTCGCGCTGCAGGTCCGAGTGAAAGCGTATGGTCGAGGAGGTGTACTGCTCGCGGTCGTCCTCGGAAGTGTCGTTGCCTATGCCGTAAAAATAGTTGGGATAGTAATAGTATTCGAGCTCGCCCACCAGGTGGTACTTTTCGTCGTCCAGGTAAAACTCGGGTAACAGCTGCCAGATGAACTGTTTCTTCTGGGTGTACGTTAGGGTCGTCGCGAGTGTCGACGGCCGTATGTGGAGCGGAAAATCCGAACCGATCCGAAAATAGCTCAGGAAGGCGATCCCCCCGGCGATCTGCGTTTCGGGCTTGTAATTCACATGGGGAAAAATGAGGAAATCGTCCTTTTTGACGACGGCCAGGTCCCGATTGAGCTCCTCTTTCGGAAGCGAGCCCGCGGGAGGGTTTGCGGCACGCCCCCCCTCGGGAAGGGCAAGCAGGAAGAGGAGCGGAAGCGAAACCGCGATCCCTCGCATAAAGCGGGCTGTGCGTACACTCATTTGTATCGTACTCGTCCCCTCGTGTTGAAACCGCGATGCCGCCTTCAAACCGCGCGCCAGTCCGCTCCACGCACCGCGCCGGAAACAGGGACGGTGGCCTTGCCCGAAAAAACGCGAATATCGGACGATGGCGTCGTTGCGTACCCGGGGAGGAGCGACGGTTCCCCCGGGACGCGCACCAGGTATGATATATTTTAGACGGATTGTAGGAAAAACGCCATAATTTAATCAAGAAGTATGTGCCGCGCTCCCGAAATTTTTTAACGGGGGGATGGGATGAAGACACTCGTTGCATATCTCAGCGATTACCGTGACCGGAACGACTACTTTCTCTCCATGATGCCGGTGGGGGCCCTCTCCATCGCCGCCGCGCTCGAAGAGCGGGGCTTCGAGGTTACGCTCGCCAACTACTCGAAAGACGGCGTCCGCTCCGCGGCCGCCCACATACAGTCCGTGAAACCGGACGCCGTCGGCCTTTCGGTCTACACGCACAACCGGACCGATTCGCTGCGGCTCGCCGCCGAGATAAAGAGGCGGCTTCCAAAAACCCTCGTTATCGCCGGGGGGCCCCACGCCTCGTTTCTGGGCGAAGAGATTTTGCGCCGGGTGAAATCGATCGATTATATCGTGCGCGGAGAGGGGGAGCTCGCGCTTGCGGAATTGCTCGCGCGACACGCGAAAAAGCCGCCGGCATCGGAGCGCATCATACAGGGAGAGCGAATAAAGGACCTCGACGCGCTCCCGTTTCCGGCGCGCTTCGGCGGTACGATGCGCGGCATCGACCCCAACGAGCAGTTCAAATACATCATCACCCGCCGCGGCTGCGCGCACCGGTGCGCCTTCTGCTGCTCGCCGCGACTGTGGGGCCGCACCACCGCGTTTCGAAGCGCCGAAAACATCGTCGCGGAGGTCGAACACTGCGTCGCGAAATACGGCATCATCTATTTTTCCATACGCGACGACAACTTCACCCTGCGCCGCGAGCGCGTGCTGAAATTCTGCCGCCTGCTTCGCGAACGGAAACTCTATATCATGTGGAACTGCCAGTCGCGCGTTGACACGCTCGACGAGGAGATGGTCGTCGAGATGAAGCGCGCGGGCCTGGAGCTCATCCAGCTCGGCGTGGAGTCGGGCTCGGAGCGCATTTTAAGAATGTACGACAAGCAGACGACCGTCGCCGACATCGAAAAGGCGGCGGCGGCCGTGCGGCACGCCGGAGCCTATCTCTCGTTTTACCTGATGGCCGGCATGGAGACCGAGCGCGCCGCCGATATCAAAAAAACCGTCGAGCTCATCAGGCGCACGCTCCCCGGCGACGGTATCGTTTCCCCGGTCGCGCTCTATCCCGGAACGGCGCTCTGCGAGGCGGTCAAAGCGCGCGGCGATATCGACGACTCGCTGTGGTTTCGTTCGAAAGATACCGGCATATTCCTGCGCGACGATGAGGAGGTCGGCCGCTGGGTGCACACGCTCGCCAACGAGCTCGGCGCCATACGGAAGCGCTCGTGGTACCGCGAGAAGGACTTCAGCGCGCACCGGCGCGTGGCCGGCGGGGACTGCTGGGTGACCGATATACTGGAAGGCGACTACTACCTCGACGAGGAACGCCACGACCGCGCGCTGGAATGCTACCACACCGCCGCGGGTCGGCATACCAAAAATCCATGGCCCTTTCTGCGCATGGGGAAAGCGCACTTCATGTCCGGCCGTTACCCGGAAGCGGAGCGCGACTTCGCCGCGGTTATCGAGATCGTTCCCGCCTATTACGGCGGCTGGCTCAAGCGCGCCGAGAGCCTCCTCGCCCTGGGGCGGCGCGACGAATCGCGCGAGTGCGTCGAAAAAGCCGCGCGCCTCAACCCGTACGATTTCAGGATACGGAATTTACTGAAGCTTTTGAAATGAGGGCGGGGGATTACGGCAGTATCCTGGTAATTTGAACGAATCCGGTCTTCGAGGCCGTTTCCTTTTTCTCGAAATCCTCGATTATCTCCCTGTCCCTGATATCCTCATACAGTTCCCACAGCGATTTTTTTATCAGGGTCGAAGCGTCGCAATTGTAGTGCTTTTTTAAAAGACGAAGCAGCTTCTCTTCCTGGGAGTTAAACCTTACCGACGTTACCGCCATAGATCATACACCTCATCTCTTTTTCCGATATAAACGACATATAAATCCT
>JBFZEY010000052.1:0-2933 GCA_041306625.1 Spirochaetota bacterium
GTTTGCGCGCCTTCCGGGGACATGATTTGATTCCAGAATCGAGTGACCTTCGCTCATTTTAGTAGACACGGGGAACGCCATGAAATACGGGAAAGAAGTCAAGGAAGACTCTGATGGAATCGTTCCTTGGTAAGCTTACAACAGAATGGTTGAATGACAAGCCCTTCCGTACATGACAGGCTTTTTTTAAGTAAATGGAGCTTTTTTACAACAGCAGGCGGCTGCGATCAGTCAATGGATACATACCTCCATTGAAAATGCCTGATGTTGCTTGATGCATGGAATCTACTATGGGGATTCCATGTGTCCACGAAAAAGGTTAAAGATCAGATAGTGCGATTAAGATAAGCAAAATACAAAGGCCTACGCAGAGAACCAAAAACGCCGTAGCGCTACTTCCGCTCTTTCAGCTTTGCCACCATCTCCCCGAACAGCGCGTAAAACTCCTTGAGCTCATCGTTCTTCCGCAGTGCCCGCGGCGACGGAAGCTTCCCCGCGATGATTTCCTTTATATACCCGGACATCACGTAGATGGGGCCGGAGATGTGATGGGTCTTGCGGATGAGCGCGACGAAAAGAATGACGGCCTGCGCCAGGATGAACACCACGATGCCCCAGAGGAGCGCGTTGTTCTGTGTAATGATCCGTTCCATGGTCTCGACGTTCTGCGCGTGAATCCGCGAGACGTTGGCGATCGGCAGGTTTTCCGCGCCCGCGGCCTCCTGCGAAAAGGCGAGCAGCGCCTCCACGTTGTTGTTGTAGAGCACGATGATGTTGTTGAGCCGCCTGTTGTTCATGCTGACGTTGGCGCTGATGGCCGCGACGACGATGGCCGACACCACCAGGATGATGCCGATGATCGAAAAGGCGGTCTTAAGCTGGAACTTTTTATCGAGTACGTACTTTTTTCGCTGTGTCATGGCGCGTGCCCCTGGTGGAAGTGGGGCGTCCCGGCCGCCCCGGCTGAATGGATAGCATGCTATGGCGGATTTGGTCAATCCCTTTATGGTCCGGTTGCGGCGCTTCCGGGAAGCGCCGCGCCGCCGAAGCCGTACGTCAAAAACGCGTCCGCTCCCGACTCGACGAGCATCGTATAGAAAAGCCGAAGCGGAAAGCCGATGACGTTCGACACCGAGCCCTCGATGCGCTCGATGATCAGTCCGCCGTGCTCCTGCGCGGCGTACGCCCCGGCCTTGTCCATGTATTCGATGCGGCCGAGATAGGCGGCGAGCGCCTCCCGGTCGAGCGGCCTGAAGGTGATGTCAGAACGCTCGATGCCGGTGGCCGTTACGAAGCCTTCCGGTCCGCCGCCGGCATCGCTGCCGTCGGAGCGCCGCAGTGCCAGGCTAAGGCCGCTGATCACCTGGTGAGTCCGACCCGAGAGGCGTCCGAGGATGGCGAGCGCGTCGTCGAAGCCGGAGGGCTTGCCGATGATGGCGCCGTCGATCGTCACGATGGTGTCGCAGGTGATAACCAGGGTGCTTTCCGGCTCCGCCGTAAGGAGCGGAATAAGCGAGCGCATCTTGTCGGCGGCGACGCGCGCGGCGTATGTTTCGGGAAGCTCGCCGCTGTGGGGCGTTTCGTCCGCGTCGGGCGACATCACGCTGAAATCGTCGAAGATTTCGCGCAGAAGCTCCCGGCGGCGGGGCGAGGATGATCCCAGTATGACGCGCATGGCCTATTTCAGGAGGACCTTTTCGTTGAGCTTCTGGATCGAGGTGACGTTCTTAAGCCGCTTCAAACGGCCGATGATGTCCCTGAGGTGAGTGAGGCTTGTTACCTCGAGGATGAGTTTAATCTGGGCGTTGTCGCCGGCGTGCACGGTGGCCTCGACCTTTATGATGTTGGTCTTGCAGGTGGCGAGCTCGTCGGCCACGTCTTTAAGGAGGTTCGGCCGGTCGATCGCCTGGATCTGGAGCTTCACCGGGTAGGTGTTCTCCGAGCCCTCCCAGACGATCTCGATAAAGCGCTCCTTTTCGTTTGTAAGCCGCTTGAGCGAGGGACAGCTCTTTTTGTGCACGGTGATGCCCCGGCCGCGCGTGATGAAGCCCACCACGTCGTCGCCGGGGATCGGCTGGCAGCACTGCGAGAGCTTGATCAGCACATTCGACGTGCCGTCGATCGAGAGCGACATCTTTCTCTGGCGCGAGATGCCCTTGATCTTGAAGAGCTCGGTCTCGGGGATCGAGACCTCGGCCGTCTTTTCGGTCTTTTCGGTCTTTTTGTGCTCGGGCGGCGCTTCGGGTTTGTGCTCGGCCTCGTCTTCCCTGCGCAGCCAGTTGCGGATCTTGTAGCGCGCGTTAGACGAGCGCACGAACTTCAGCCACGATTCGGACGGGTGCCCCTTGGGGCTGGTGAGCACCTCGACGATGTCGCCGCTTTTGATCTCGGTCTTCAGCGGCACGAGCGTGTTGTTGACCTTCGCGCCGACGCAGCGGTTGCCGACCTCGGTGTGGATGGCGAAGGCGAAATCGATCGGCGTCGATCCCTTCGCCAGTTTCACAATCTTTCCCTTCGGGGTGAAGACGAATATCTCGTCCTCGTAAAGGTCCATCTTGAGTTCCTTCATGAACTCGCGGCTGCTCACTTTTTCCTTCGGCTCGGCGTCGGCGCGGGGGATGTTCTGCATAACGGGGAAGTTCCTGAAGGCGCGCTGGTGCAGTGAGTCCCTGTCTTTGTAGAGCCAGTGCGCGGCGATGCCCATCTCGGCGGTGGCATGCATTTCGCGGGTGCGGATCTGGAACTCCAGCGGCAGGCCGTCGGGGCCTATTACGGTGGTGTGCAGCGACTGGTACATGTTCGATTTCGGCACCGCGATGTAGTCCTTGAAGCGCGAGGTGATCGGTGACCAGAGCGTATGGATGATGCCCAGAATGCCGTAGCAGTCCTTTACCTCCGCCGTGATGATGCGGATGGCGCGCAGGTCGAAGATG
>JBFZEY010000053.1:0-6914 GCA_041306625.1 Spirochaetota bacterium
TATTCCGCCAAAACGGTATCGGAGGAGGCCGTGCCGTCCGATACCGCGGCCGATAGCGCTCCTTCACACGTAATGTGGGTGGTGCTCTTTGTCTGGCTCGGCATTGGAGCCTATCTTTTCAAAATCGACCGGAGCATCGCCCGGCTGGAGAGAAAGATCGATGAGCGCTAAAAGGATCGTCGGCATACTCATCGTCGCCGCCTGCGTCGCGGTCGCCGCCTTCTCAATGCGCGGCATGCTTACGCCCTATGTATCGTTCGCCGACGCGATGAAGTCCGGCGAATATGTCCAGATCATCGGCATGCGTCCGAAGTCGGCCCCGGTCGAAAACATGAAGGGAAGCTTCGCATTCACGCTGCGCGATGAGAATGGAGCGTCGCTGCGGGTGGTCCACCGGGGCGTCAGGCCTCAGAACTTCGAACATGCCGACCGAATCGTCGCGCTCGGCACCTATGACCCACGGGGCGGCATTTTCGTTGCAGACAGGCTGCTGGTCAAGTGTCCCTCGAAATACACGGGAGAGAAACAGCAATGAATACAGGCACGGTGCTTATCCTGGTCTCGCTCGTCCTTTCGCTCGTATCGCTCTATTTTCTGGCGCGGGGCGCGGCGGGTAACGTCCTGGCGAAGATCACCGCACGGCGGATATTCTATCTTTCCGGCATTTCAATCACCTTCGCCGTAATCCTGCTTTTCTTCGCCTTCATCAGTCACAGCTTTCAGTTCAACTATGTATACAGCTATTCCTCGCGCGATCTGCCGCTTGCGTACCTTGTCGCGGGATTCTGGGCCGGGCAGGAGGGAACTTTACTTCTGTGGGTATTCATACTGTACGTCCTCGGTTTTTTCATAATTCGGTCGAATGACCGTGACGAGTGCCTGGTGGTATCGATCGTCACCATCAGCCAGATTTTTCTTCTGCTCGTGCTCGTAATCTACAGTCCCTTCCGCTACCTCTGGCAGGCGCATCCGGAACAGTTCGCCGTCGGTTCGATCCCGCCGGACGGCGCGGGGCTCAATCCCCTTCTGCAAGATCCGTGGATGGTGGCGCACCCGCCGGTGCTTTTCATCGGCTATGCCGCGGCAACCATCCCCTTCGCCTACGCGATCGCCGCACTGTTGCGAAACGATTTTTCAACCTGGATCGTCAGAAGCTACCGATGGACGCTCTTCACCATGACCTCGCTGGGCATCGGCATATTCCTGGGCGGATACTGGGCGTACAAGGTCCTCGGCTGGGGCGGTTACTGGGGGTGGGACCCGGTGGAAAACTCATCGCTGATCCCATGGATCGTGCTGGTCGCGCTCATGCACGGGATGATCGTGCAGCGGCGCAGGGGCGCGCTCGTGCGCATGAACATGGCGCTGGCGCTCCTCTCGTATATCCTGGTGTTTTACAGCACCTTCCTCACCCGAAGCGGCGTGCTCTCGGATTTTTCGGTACACTCCTTCTCCGACCTCGGCCTTTCGCGGCACCTTATCTTTTTCATGCTGTTCTATGTCGTCATTTCGGCATTTCTCTTCGCGAAGCGCTTCGGAGACATGCGTTCGGCGAAGCTCGGCGAATCGGCGGTCGCCTGGGACACGCTCGTGGCCTACGGCATCATCACACTCTGCCTCTACTCCTTCCTGATCCTGGCCGGAACGTCGATGCCGATCGTCTCATCGATCTTCTCGGCCCCCTTCTCCCTGCAGCCCGGCTACTATAACGGCATTTCGGTCCCCATGGGCCTGCTTATCCTGGGAATCATCGGGCTTGCCGGGATATTCCAGTTTCAGAAAAAGCCACCCGCATGGAAGCTCGCGATGACCGGTGTTGCCGTGGTTGTTCTCGCCCTGCTTTTCAATGTTAACCACACCGCGAAGCCCGCCGCCTATGCCTTTTCCGCGGCCGCTTTCTTCGTGGCGGTCTGGGGCGTCATGGACCTGCTTACATTCAAACCCGCGGCCGTCCTCTCTTCGCGGCTCGCGCATATCGGCGTCGCGGTGATGGTGCTCGGGATCGTCGCCTCGTCACTGCACTCGCGGACCGAACACCGGGAACTGCCGCTGGGCAAATACACGGTCATCGAATCGGCCGCGCTCACCTTCAGGGGCCTTACCGGTGTTGAAAAATCCGCCCTCGCGTTTACCTTCGCACGGGGCCGTTCGGTCAAGGAGATCGAAACCCCGTATTACATGGATGGGCGGACGCACTCGCTGTATCGCGAGCCGTACATCAGCTATGGATTCGCTCACGACGTCTACATCTCGCCGGTGGAATACCGCTCGGGTCTGGATTCGCTGACCAGGTTCGTCCTCGAGAAGGGTTCGAGCGTCGAGTCACAGGGGATGAAGATCACCTTCACGGGCTTCGATATCGACCGGCAGCACATGATGGCGGGCGGCGAAATGAAACTCTTCGCGAAACTCGCCATCGAACGCGGTCCCCACTCCGCGTCGATACGGCCCGGCCTTGAACTCCGGGGCGGGGACAGCCGCGAATCAATCGCGGCAAGGATTCCCTTTACGGGACAGCAGGTGCGCCTCCTCGACTTCAACGTGAGCGACGGAACGGTCTACATATTCGTTGAGGCGCCGAAAGGAGCGGCGGTTCCGCCGGATTCGGCGGTCGTCGAAGTGTCGTTCAAGCGGCTCATCTGGTTCGTGTGGCTGGGGACGGTGTTCATAGCGCTGGGCGGGGCCTTCGCCATACGCCGTGCGGGTTGAACGTCCTGGCGGGCGGCGCGACAGCGCCCTTCTACGCCGGGATGTGTTCCGCCGGCCGCGCCTCGTGAAGCGTAATGGCTTCGAGCGGGCATGACGCGGCGCAGAGACCGCAGCCTATGCACCCCTCTTTGACATACGCGGGACCGTCGGTCATATCGATCGCCCTCACCGGGCAGACCCCGATGCACGCGCCGCACCAGGTGCATACGGCCGCGTCAACGCGCGCGATAAAGCGGCTGGGGGCCAGCACTCCGGCGGTTTTCGCGTTCGAGGCGTAGCGCAGCATTTCGCAGCAGCAGGAACAGCAGTTGCATATGGCGTTCCCCATTCCCGCCCTGTTCTCGACCATATGCACCAGGCCGGCCTCCTCGGCCTTCTTTAACAGCCCGAGCGCCTCCTCTTTCCCAATTTCCCTTCCAGTGCCCCGTTTCAGCGTGTACTCGGCCCCCCGGTTGAGCTGAATGCACACCTCGAGCGGCCTGTCACACAGCTTTTGTGATTTCCGGCATACGCAGGGGACCACGGCAATCGATCGCGCCTCCTCGATAAGGCGCGCCGCGTCTTCGTAAACGAGAACGCGGCTTTGCGCGTCCAGCGTACGGTTGATGGGGATCACCCTCATAAAAGAGGGCATCTTCACCTGGGTCACGAGCTCCAGAAGCGCGACATACTCGGTGTCCATAAAATTTACCCACAGCTCGTTCATTTCCTCCGGAGCGCCGGCCCAGAGAAGACTGGCATCGTGGAACTGCACGATGTGTCGCGGCATGCGGTACACGGTCTCGCCGTCGCGGACCGATTCAAAAACCGCACCCTTTTTGAAAAGGGAATCGAGCATCTTCTCCATTGCCGCCAGGGGCCTCTCCGCCCTGCCGGCAAGCTCGGAAGCAGTGCCGGGGAGCATCGCCACAACGCGGGCCTCGTCCTCGGTGCACACGGCCTGCCATATCCGCGGAAGCAGTTCCGAGTTTTCCATCATGAGTTTTCGCGAGAGCTCGCGGTATATTTCGCCTGTTTCCATGTACCTCCCCCCGGGGCGCAATCAGTGATTCTTTTCCATCGCCAGCCCTTTACTCGAGATGCGCGCGGTTCCGGCGAGCTGGTCCTCCGCCTGTTTGCACCCGCTTATATCGCCGAAGCCCGGTGCTGCTGCGGCGATGGTTCCGAAGACCACCTCCACCGGCTTTCTCTTTACATCCTCATGAAAATATTCGTGCGGCCGGCCTTTTTTTACTCCGCGTGGATGATCTCGTCAGAGATGATAGGCGGAAACGGGGACAAGTCAAGATAATAAATAACGGTGTTCACCGCCGACCGTGCGTCCACTCGATCGCATACTTTACCAGCTGTACGCTGTTCTTCAGGTGGAGCTTTTCGCGTATTCGAAGACGGTGGGTCTCAACGGTCTTTATGCTGATTTTGAGTTTTCCCGCGATATCCGAACTCGAATTGCCGCTGCCGACAAGTCGCAGGACCTCGAGCTCGCGGTCCGAAAGACGGTCCACGGGGTTAATGGTTTTATTCTGGCGGTGACACATCAGATCGTCAAGAAGGCGGGATGACATAGCGCCGCTGAGGTACACTTTCCCGTCAAGAACAGCGCGTGCGGCATCCACAAGCTTGGCGGTAAGCTCGTTCTTCATCACGTATCCACGTGCGCCCGAGCGGATTACGCGCTCGGCGTACAGGGACTCCTCGTGCATCGAAAGCACCAGTACCGGAAGCTTCGGATAACGACGTCGCAGCACCTTGATGAGCTCCAGGCCGCTTACGCCTTCCGCGAGGGATATGTCCACGATCACGAGCTCCGGCCTTATCTTCTCGACGGCGCGGATTGCCCCGTCAGAGTCCTCCGCGTACCCGGCTATGCGCAGGTCCTTTTCCCGGCTGAACAGCTTTTCGAGCCCCTCGTAGACGATGGGGTGATCGTCAACCACCAGGATCCTGGCCGCCCTGGGCTCTTTTATTTTTTCCGGCGCCTTTTTGTTCATATCCGCCCCGTCCCTTTAACCTGAATTTGCACGCGACCTCCGTGCCTCCCCCGCGACCCTTCCGCACCGACAGTGTCCCGCCGATAAGCCGCGCCCGGTGCTTCATGAGAGACAACCCCAGCCCGGCCGACTCCCGCGTCTCGGCACTCATGCCGGCGCCGTCATCACTGACCTCCAGGGCGAGCAGATCCCCTCTCCGATGGAACGTTATCACCACCCTCCGGGCCTCTGCATGCTTTACGACATTGGCAAGCGCCTCGCTGATGATATAATACAGCTGTGTCGAAACCGCTGCGTCGTCTATCTGGAAAGACCGGGGTGCCGCTATGACGCAGTCGATAGAGTACCGTTCCTTCATCTCCCGTACCATCTCCTCGAGGAGCGCTCGAAAATTTTCCTTTTCTCCGACCAGCGGCAGCAGTCCCCGGGCGAGGGTTCGCACGTCTTGTATCGCCCGGTTTATTCCGTTTTCCACGGCAAGCGCCTCCTCCTCTTCACCGATCGAGCGCTCTTTCAGGCGCGCGTACAGGAGGCGACAGCGGATCGCTACTCCGAGTAAATGGTGGCTCACCCCGTCGTGCAGGTCCATGCCGATCCGCTGCCGCTCCCGCTGGGCGGCTGCCAGCACAGTGCCCTCGACCTTGAGCCGCTCGGTGATGTCTCTCAGGTTGATGATGACCCCCTCGACCTCTCTCCCGCGGGCACCCCTGAAAGGATACATGGAGATTTCCATATAGCGCAATCCCGGCACCGGATACTCGCACAGCTGCTCGAAAAAAATCTCCCCTCCCGAGAGACATGACTGAAATGAGACTCCGAATACCTCATCGGACCAGCCCGATCCGAAAAGCTCCGCGAGCGGGCGCCCGACGGCATCCTCTTTCCGCAGATTGAAGGCCCGGATAAATTCCTCGTTGGCCGCGCGCACCACCATCGACGAGTCCGCAAACACCATCTGGTCTTTTGTGTGCGCCACAATGCGGCGGTAGAGCGAAAGCTCCTGATCGGCCTTCCGCCGTTCAAAAAGGTTTACAAAAATCTCACCGACTATCCTGAGTAGAGCGATGATATCATCGGACCATGATTTATATTCCCGCACCGAATCGAAGCCGAAGAACCCTACGAGTTTACCGCTCAACACCAACGGCACCGAAACCAGCGATTTTGCGTCCATCCCGCCAACGAAACATCGAAAGCCCCTGGCCTGCACGGACAGATCGTCAACACGCGGAACATGTACCGTCTCGAACCTGGCATGACGCTCGAGGAGCCAGCGCAGCGGGCGAGCGGACGCTCCCTTCAGCGCGCCCATCCCGGGAGCGATACCCCGCGCGCGCCATTCATACGCGCCGGTGATGGTACGCATGTCGTCCGAGCAAAGCACGATATAGCAGCGGTCCACGCGCGCGAAGGCGCCGATCATCCTGAGGGCGTGCCTGATTCCCCCGTCGATTTCATCGGACGGAATGTTTATGAAACGCGTCGCGATTGCGGTGACCAGGTTCTCGAACTCGTAGCGCTCCCGAAGGGCCTCCTCCATTCGCTTCCTCTCGGTGATGTCGCGCGTAACACCGAGGATCGCGACCGGTTTACCCGAATCGTCCCTGACGAACGAGGCCTTCGTTTCGGTCCATACCCCGCGCCTCTGTCTTTTCTCGGTCTCCATCCCGACGAAGAGGAGCGACCTGCCGGGATCGCGCAGGTGGTCGTTCGCCAGTTCGTCGGCGATTATACGCCTGGCCTCCCTTCGGGTTTTTGCGTCCATGTTGATGCCGACCGGAGATCCGATATACCGCTCGGGCGGAATGCCGAAGATCTCTTCGGAATATGAGTTCGCGTAGATATAACAAAGGGTGCGTATATCGAGCACCCAGATGGCGTCCCGCACGTTATCTGCGACCAGTCGTAAAAAATACTCGCGCCCGCGAAGAGTACGCATAACCTCGTCCATTCCCGGCCCCGGCCGCGTAGAGCCGGATATCATCGCAGGCGCCGCCCCGCGGGAAGCCGGCCGCCCTTTGGTCTTCCTGTTCTTCTGATTCTTTTTCATGTCAATCCGCCGGTTGAATCAAAATGCCACTCTGCAGAAAACCGTCATTCGCTCTGATCAAGCAAGCGAACACCCGGGTGGCACGGAGCGTCCCTCCCCCGGCCGCAGAATATGCGCCGCAGATGGTCGAGTCAAATATTAATATCCTCCGTTAAAAAGATTTG
>JBFZEY010000054.1:0-2950 GCA_041306625.1 Spirochaetota bacterium
CTCGACCTCGTCACCGCGGTATCCCACCACCGCAATGATCTCGTCGGCGCCAGCCCGCCGTAGCGATTCTACGACGTGCACGACAAGCGGCCTACCCTCGAGGGCATGAAGTACCTTCGGCAGGTCGGAACCCATCCGAACTCCTTTGCCCGCCGCCAGAATGATTGCCTTGAACGAACCGATCTCCCTTCTCCCTTGCTACGATGCGCTATCTGAGGCGCTAGGATTCGAACCTAGGTATGCCGAGACCAAAACCCGGTGCCTTACCACTTGGCGACGCCTCAAAGGTAAAGCGAATTAGATTTCCAGTAATACCGTATGAACTGTACAACCTCTCAGAACCGCCGTGTTTAATAATTATACATTTATAATTTTATAACTGCGTACTGTCATTCCCGGGCACGAGGCGGGTGTTGATCAGCGCGCGCGCAATACCGTTCATTTTTTTTTCGGCGTGCCGCGCATCCTCTTGCGAACCGAACAGGCCGACTATCGCCGAACCCGACCCGGTCATAAACGCACAGGGTGAACCGCACTGTAAAAGACGATCTCTGGCCTGACGCAGAACAGGGTGCTTTTCGAACACTACCGTTTCGAAATCGTTCGCGACAATGCCGCGAAGCTCATCCAGCCGACCGGAACGCATAACCGCCCGCAGGCGCTCTTGTCTATCAGTCAGCTCCGCTTCACTCCGGATGCTATTGAAGCCCCTGCCGAGCATCGCATAGGCGGCACCGGTATCCACGTGAATTCCCATATCGGCCACCAGCACTGTCCATTGCGGCCTTCCTTCGAGCGGTTCGACTTTTTCTCCAATTCCCCGGCAAAGCGCCGCGCCACCGGTCAGGCAAAAAGGAACATCCGCACCGATATCACCGGCAAGACGCTTAAGCTCGCCGAGAGTCAGCCTTTTATAATGGGAGTTAAGAAGCCGTAATGCGGCGGCCGCGTCCGCGCTTCCCCCGCCCATTCCAGATCCGGCCGGGATGTTCTTCTCGATGACATATTCGAATACACCGGTTTGCTTCACCTCCCTGCAATAGGCCCTGGTTGCGCGCGCGATGAGGTTATCTTCAACCGGAATGCCCTCTATCACGCCCGGAAGGGTTCCCCCCGCGGGCGTTATACCGATAACGATTCCACTGTGAGGCCTTATTTCCGCAAGTTTTAAAAGATCAAAAACGCCAATCTCGGCCATCAGGCTGAGAATTTCATGATATCCGTCCTGTCTCTTATTAAGAACTTCGAGGTGCAGGTTGATCTTGGCGAATGCTTTACTTTCCAAGGATTATTGGGACCACTGAAAATTGCGTGGCAAAAGTAGTACGCGCCACTCTTTATGTCAAGCAATTAATTCTGTTTGACGTACAGGGGCCCGTTTTCGTCTTATGGTACTGATCGTTGCGCTTCCGGCGCCAGAACCGATAAAAGGCGTTGAAAACTCACCCGGGCGGCGATGCGATATGGAGACAAATGGTATGATTTTTGCAGATGTACACCCACTGATACGGGACGCCCGTCTCCTGATTTTCGACTGCGACGGCGTGCTTTTCAATTCCTTTGAATCCAATATCGCTTTTTTTAACCATTGCCTCGAGCTTGCGGGGCACGGTCCGCTCGGGCCGGATCTCGCCGCCAAGGCCACGTTCATGTCGGTCGGTCAGCTTCTCGAGGAACTGTTTTCCGACCGCGGCGAACGCGAACGGGTATTTGAGATCAGCCAGTCCGTGCGTTTCGAGCTATTTTTCGACTCCATGCAGCCCCTCTTCGACTTCGATTTTGTGCTGCCGATCCTCGAACGCCGTTATCATCTCGCCGTCGCCTCCAACCGCTCGGCTTCGCTTGAAAAGGTTTTCACGCATTTTCGGCTGGAACGATACTTCTCCTTCAGCGTTTCGGCCCTCGATGCCCCGCCCAAGCCCGCCCCGGAAATGCTTTTTCGCTGCTGCAGGCGTTTCGACGTACCACCGGCCAGGACGGTGTTCCTGGGGGATTCCAAAGCCGACCTCGCCGCCGCCCTGAACGCGGGGACGGGTTTCATCGGCATCGGTGACCATTTACCGGAGCCACGCGTATCCTCTCCCGCAAAGCTTATCACCGCCTGAAAACGGGTACACGGCAATAAGTGCTTGAAAATTAATCTCATGCGAATAGAATAGCGCGACGGTAGTATTACAAATACAGGACAATCGCTGGTGGAATAGTGCTATATTTCAAGATAGTCTTCTGCGCGTTCGGCATCATAACCGCACTGTATGTCTTTTTCAACAACATCATCCGGCGCTTCGGCTTCGCCGTCAACCGGCTGTTCGCGGCCATCGCGTTCATAACGACGCTGATGAACGCAAGCCTGCTCTACCAGCTGCTATATCCTGATTCACCCCACCTGTTCGAATCAGTACGCGTCTATTTCGCGGCGGTCTCGCTGATCAACCAGCTCTTTTTCCATTATACCCAGATATTCCCCCGCTGGGAGAAGCGCTCGCCGGCATGGTCCATCTTCCTCTCCTCGCTCCCGGGACTGGCGATCATTTTATTGACGCTCACCTGGGACGGCATCATCGCCGGCGCCCGATTCGACGGCATCGTGCTGTACGAATTCGGCCCGTTCTTCTGGATGTATTTGTCGGTTTTCGGCTTCAACATCATGGGAACCTTCCTGACCAACCAGTATAAAACGCGGGTGCTCGAGAACGACTCGTTCAGAAAACAGCTCTTCTACCGCAGTATCGGAGACCATGTTGGTGCGCTCCTGATTGTTATCACTTTTGTCATCATGCTTTATTTTTTAAACATGCAGGAATACCACATGATGGGAATTCCGCTTGCCTCCATCATCCTGCTCATCATCAATAATTACGCGATTTCCGACGATCGGCTGATCGACTTCAAGAAATTCTATTCCCGCGCCGCATACTGGGTGGTGGTATTTTTCGGGCTAGCAATGCCC
>JBFZEY010000055.1:0-2819 GCA_041306625.1 Spirochaetota bacterium
ATGCCGTGCAATTCAGGAGCGCAGGCTTCATCCTTAACCGCTCCACCGGGGTTTCCATCGTCGAGGGACTGCGGATACCGGAGGGACTCGGCCTGCTCGGCCGGGTGCCCGAGGACAGCGCGCTGCGCGAGCATGATGTGCGGGGAATGACCGTCTTCGAGCTTGAGGGCTCACAGGCGCTCGATGCGGTGAGGGAGTGCCTGAGTGCCTGGAAAGTGTGAAATGCCCGCCTGAAATATACACATCTCCACATATTGTTGATTATAAAAATTACAGAATGATCTTCTATTTTTTCCGGCTTGAGATAATAAGCACTTGACACTATATATAATCTATATACATGAACTATATATATAAATTATATATAGTGGAGTTGTTGTATAATCGGGGCATGAGTCAGCCATCCCGGGATTTGAACCGGGTCCGCCATATCTGGAAAATCGAGGCATTGAATGTCGATCAAATACGCAATACTTGGCCTGCTGCATTACACGGACATGCACGGCTATCGTATCAAGGAACACATCGAAAAGAACTTCGGCCATATGTGGTCGATCAATTTCGGTCAGATCTATCCGAACCTCCGCGACCTGGAGGACGAGGGGCTCATTTCGATGGGCGAACTCGTCCCTTCCGACGACGGCGGTCCGCACAAGAAGAGTTACTCGATAACCGAAAAGGGCCGCGAGGAGTTCGCCCGCTGGCTGGCCGACTCGCCCGAGCGGGTCATGCTGCTTCGCGATCCGTTTTTGCTCAGATTCGCCTTTTTCGGCTTCGGCGATCCGGAGAGCTCCATCCGCATTATTGACGGCCAGATCGCGCTGTACGAGGAACAGCTCGAGCGCCGCGAGAAAAACCAGGCCCGCTGGCACAAGCAGGGGGTGTACGTGCGAATGCTCGCGGAGCTCGGCGTAAACTTCAACGAGATGTATCTTGCGTGGCTTCGGCGCGCGCGGGAGGAAATAGAGAAAGAATCGGGGGATGCGCTTCTGCAGAAGGTGTAAGCCCTCGCTGACAGTCCGGGAGGAGGTCCTCATGGAGTTCAACGGAATTACGCTGGTCACCGGCGCGGCCGGTTTTATGGGGAGTCATCTGGTCGAGTACCTGGTCAAAAAGGGAGTGCGCGTGCGCGCGACGGCGCGCCCCCGGAAGGACACCTCCTTCTTCGACCGCCTCGGCGTGGAATACGTCGGCGCCGACCTCACAAAGCCCGAGACGCTTCCGCCGCTCTTCGAGGGCGGGGTTGACCGCATCTTCCACCTCGGCGCCATCTGCAATTTCTCCACGCCGTATGAAAAACTGCATCCGACCAACGTGCTGGGTGTCGAGCGCATCACCGCTCTCGCGCTCGAGCACGGCGTCAAGCGCTACGTGCACGTGGGCTCCACCAGCGTTTACGGCTATTACAGGGGAACTCCCTTTAAAGAAGAGGGGCCACGCGAACCGGCCGATTCCTACGGCCGCAGCAAGCGCGACGGCGAGGATGTGATATGGCGAAGGATAAAGGAAGGCCTTCCCGCCATAATCACGCGTCCCTGCACGGTCTACGGCCCGCGCTGCAACGACGGCGCCGGCAAGGCGTTCTCGCGCCCGACCGACATCGGCGCGATTCCCGGAAATGGCAAACAGCTCCTGTCGAACATCCGCGCGGAGGACGTTGCGGGCGCGGTGGACCATCTCTCGTACCTGGACTCGGCGGTGGGGCAGGCGTATAACATCGCCGAAGACTACTACCCCTCGCTCGAAGAGGCGCTCGTCCTCGCGTCGAAAACATTCGGAACGAAACCGCCGAAGCTGCACCTTCCGCTGTGGCTGGTGAAGATAGCGGCGAAGATCGACGGGGCGAAAGCCGCGCGGAAGGGAAGCATCCCCGATTTAGAATACGACGCGGTGAACTACCTGTACGATGACTATGTGGTCGATAACGGCAGGCTCAAGGCCGCGGGGTATACAATGCTGTATCCCGATTTCAGGGAATCCATGAAGCAGATGGGCGAGTGGTATCGCGCGCGTAAATAATGCATCTCGATGATGGCGGTTCTCCCCGCTTCGGCGGGGCTGTCGTCGGAGCTATGCACGGTATGCCGAATAAATACAGAGGTTAAAAAAAGGAGGGCGGGCAATGAAACAGGTGGTGGTGATTACGGGGCTGGGCGATGGGATGGGACGCGAGGTGGCGAAGATGCTTGTCGCGGCGGGAGACAGCGTCGCCGGGTTCGATGTCGACAAAAAGGGAGTCGCGTCGCTCGAGAAGGAGCTCGCCGCGATCGGCGGGGACCATTATCTCGAATCCCTCGATATCACCGACCGCAAGGGCATCCTGCGTTTCCGAAACCGCGTGCTCGAGCGCTTCGGGCGCGTTGACACGGTGCTTTCCAACGTGGGGATCGGCTTCTTCAGTCCCTTCGAGGAGGCGGATCTCGAAAAGGCGCTCAAGTGCCTCGAGATCAACGTGATCGGCGCCTCGGCCATATTCCAGGCATTCCTTCCCTCCATGCGGGAACGACGAAAGGGGAAGCTCATCGCGATGTCGTCGCTGGTGGGCCGCATACCGTTTCCGTTCGAGTCAATCTACTCGGCGAGCAAGTTCGCGATCACCGGCCTCATGTGCTCGCTCCGCTACGAGGTCGAGCCGTTCGGCATACGCGTGGCGCTGATCGAACCCGCGCAGGTGTCGACCACCTTCGCCGCGAAGATCCACGTGCTTCCGCCCGAGGGCTCGCCCTACCGCGACCGCGCACGGCGCTTCATCGCGCGCGATGACGAGCTCATCAAGACCGCTCCGACACCGGACGCCGCGGCAAAAAGGATTTTCAAGG
>JBFZEY010000056.1:0-2519 GCA_041306625.1 Spirochaetota bacterium
TTCGAAGATCCCGGGCCGCCCGCCCTCTCTCTGCAAGGGCTGTCCGCACGGTTTTGTTTTCGATGTGCTCAAGAAACTCGACGTCGTGGTGAACGGCGACATCGGCTGTTACACGCTCGCGGTGCTTCCGCCCTATTCGGCGATGCACAGCCAGGGCTGTATGGGGGCGAGCATCGCATGCACACGGGATTCGAAAAGGCCCGCCCCGAGATGGCGGGCAAATCGGTCGCCGTGATCGGGGACTCCACCTTCATACATTCGGGCATAACGCCGCTCATCGACCTGGTGTACAATAAGGGGACCGGCACCGTGCTGATCCTAGACAACCGCGTGACCGCGATGACGGGTCACCAGGAGAATCCGGCCACCGGGGTTACGCTGATGGGCGAAGCGACGCACGAGCTCGACCTCGAGCTGCTGTGCAAAGCGGTCGGCGTAAAACGTGTACGGAAGGTCGATCCAAAGAACGTCGAGGAGTTCGAAAAGACCGTGCGCGAGGAGCTTGCCGCGCGCGAGCCCTCGGTGATTATCTCATCCAGGAAATGCATACTGACGAAGTGAGGCCGCCATGAAGAACGTGATTTTCGCCGGGGTGGGCGGGCAGGGAGTGATCCTTGCCAGCAAGATACTGATGGAGGCGGCGATGGCCGCCGGCTACGACGTGAAGGAATCGGAGGTGCACGGCATGGCCCAGCGCGGCGGCAGCGTAGACTGCCACGTGCGCTATGGCGAGAAGGTGTATTCGCCGCTCATCGAAAAGGGTACGGCGGACTTCGTTGTGTGCCTGGAGCTCCTGGAGACCATGCGCAAGCTCGAATACCTCAAGGGAGACGGCATGATCATCGTCAACCGGGAGAAGATCGATCCTGCGCCGGTTGCCGCAGGGCTTGAAAAGTATCCTGCCGATATAGAGGACTGGTTGAAGGCCAACGTTAAGAAGCACCTCGTCCTCGACACCAAAGCGGCCCTGAAGGAGGCCGGAAGCGTCCGGGCGCTTAACATTGTCATGCTCGGAGCGCTCTCTAATTACCTGGAGTTTACGGAAGAGCAGTGGTCGGCTGCCATAGGAGCCCTGGTGAAGGAAAAATTCGTCGACATGAACCTCAAGGCGTTTGCGCTGGGAAAGGCCCTGAAGGCCTGATGAGGGCCGAAAACCGCGCACGATGAAAGAGAAAGGGGACGCGCATGAATAATTCCGGTATTCTCAAACGCTTTGTCTGTGTCATTGCGGTCGCGGCGGCTGCGGCCATCACATCCTGCTCGACCTATTCCATTTCGAAGGAGATGTCGAGCGGGAGCGCCTTAAAAAAAATTAAAAACGCCTGTATCGTGCTGCGCCTTTCACAGAAGAGCAAGATAAGCAGGGAAGAGCAGACCAAAAACCTTTCCAACTGGATCGCGGCGGCCCGGCCGCTTAAAAAGACGGTGATCGCCACCGTGTGCGGCGACGGCGTCTGTTCTTACGGCGGCGAGGAGGAGCGTTTTTATCAGGTTGACGGCGAGGGGAATTTCCTGAAATTCAAGGCGACCGGCGTGGTGAACGAATTCGTCCGCGCCAACGGAGCCGAACTCAAAAAGATCCTCGCCGAGACCGACTGTGACGGCCTCGTCATCTACGAGATCTATGGAGTCATGGCACTCGAGATGCAGTTTTTCGATTTCGACTCGGTAGTGTGCGTGCTCGACCGCGAACTCAAAACCGTGTACCTGGACCATCAGTTTGATTCGTTCGACGCGGAGGAAATCAGTTCCACGCGACTCAGGCAGCAGCTCCTGGACAGGGTGAGCGAGCGCCTGCTGCATACACTCGATGACCTGAATTTTCTACGGCGTTAGGCGCATGCTCTCGCCGTTTACTCCCGGCACGGAGCGGCCGTGCCATTACCGGGAGCTTTTCGTCGCCTCCGGCGGGGATGTGTATCCCTGCTGCCTCACATGGAACAATCCCGCCCTGCGCATCGGCCATATTACAGACGGTGATCTCGAAGGCCGGATACTCGCTTTCGATGGAAGCTGCCGTTGCGCGTCCTTCACGCTGCGAAAGGGCGGCCATGCCGACGCGCGGGACTACAAGCTGAACGTGGAAACGGGCCTTGCCTGCAACGGGCGATGCGCCATGTGCTGCGTGGACGCCCCGTCGTCGCGGGAGGACTACGCGTACTACGCCGATCTCGACCGGCTCATCGCCGGCCTTCCCTCGATACACCACATGGTGGTACAGGGGGGAGAGGTGCTCATCCAGAAACGGACCATGGAGTGGCTTCGGGCGCTTGCGAGCAGGCGGCCGGACATTCCGCTGGCCCTGATAACGAACGGCAACGCGGGAACGGGAATGGTGCCGCTGGTCGAATCGCTGTTTTTCAATGTGCTGGTTTCGGTGTACGGCTTTCAGGACGAGACCTACCGCCGCATCACCTGCATGGAACTCGCGAAGACGCGTCGTTTCGCCGAAGAGCTGGTGAGGCGAAAGAAGTCAACCGTGCATCTGAAGTACCTCGTTACGCCCCTGAACCTCCACG
>JBFZEY010000057.1:0-3892 GCA_041306625.1 Spirochaetota bacterium
CAGGGGAATAGCGTAGATGCACCCTCACAACACTACGGATAACGATGTCACTATTGTCAATACCGGCTGCTGCCATGACTGCGGCGGCCGGTGTGTGCTGAAGGCACATGTGAAAGACGGCAGGATCCTGCGAATCGAGAGCGATACGGGGGAAGAACCGCAGATACGCGCCTGTATGCGAGGACGCGCCTACCGGCAGAGGGTGTATTCCCCCGACCGCCTTCAATATCCTTTGCGCCGAATCGGGGAAAAAGGTGAGGGAAAATTCGAGCGTGTTTCATGGGACGAGGCACTGGACGAAGTCGCCGAGAAACTAAGGCACGTAAAGAAAACGTACGGGAACTCGTCGATCCTGCTGGTCGTCGGCGGGGGAACCCAGGGCATGCTGCACGGCTTTCTCCCGGTGGGCCTCATGCTTCAGGAATTCGGCGGTTTCACCCGCACATGGGGGATAGCGTCCTTTGAGGGGGCCCTGTACGCGTCCATGGCCACCTACGGCACCATACGGACCGGCAATTCGCGAGAGGATCTGCTGAATTCCAGGCTTATCATTTTATGGGGCTGGAACCCGGCGGTCACCATCCAGGACCCGGGGACCAGCCTGATGCTGGCAAGAGCCAGGGAAAAAGGGATCAAAATTGTGGTTGTCGATCCGAGGTATTCCGATTCAGCCGCAAGCTTCGCCCACCAGTGGATCCCGATCCGGCCCGGCACGGACAGCGCCATGCTTATCGCAATGGCGTATGTCATTCTCAGGGACAATATCCAGGACCAGGCATTTATCGATAAATGCACCGTCGGTATCGAAAAATACCGGGAGTACCTGTTCGGCATCGAAGACGGTATACATAAATCGCCCGAATGGGCGGAAAAAATAACCGCGGTGCCCGCCACTTTAATTACGGACCTGGCCCGGGAGTACGCCGGCAGCAAACCGGCCGCCCTTATCGCCGGGTGGGCCCCTGCCCGCGCATCCTATGGGGAGCAGTACTCGCGGGCGGCGAATGTACTGACCGCCATCACCGGCAATATCGGCGTCAGCGGCGGTTACGCAGCCGGTTTCATGCGGGCGTACTCGAGCCGTGAAACAAAATACAGAAAAGTCGTGGCCGGCAAGGATAAAAAACCGGAGAGTACCGCGAATCCCGTGGAGGACGGGGCCCCACCAAGAAAATATACGCTGCACAGGCTGTATGGGGGTACCAATCCCAGCAGCGCCCGCATCCATAACACGAAGGTGTTTGACGCGATACTGCGCGGCAGGGCGGGCGGTTATCCCACCGACGTAAAGATGGCGTATGTGGTGGGCGCCAACTGTCTGAACCAGCATCCCAATACCAACCGCGGGGTAGAGGCCCTGAGGGCACTCGAGTACATGGTTGTGCACGAGCAGTTCATGACGCCCACTGCTAAGTTCGCCGACATGGTGCTGCCGGTAAATACCTTCATGGAACGGAGTGACATCGCCCCGCCATGGCTGGGCTCACCCTATTATATCTATTTAAACAAGGCTATCGATTCAATGTACGAATCGAAATCGGACCTGGACATCTCCCGGGAGCTTTCAAAAAGGATGGGGATTTCACCGGGCATGTTCCAGCTTACTGAAGATGAGATACTTCAGTTCATTTCCGCCGGGCAGAAAGACATTTCCGATTATGCCGCCATGAAAAGGGATGGCGTTGTAAAAATAAAACTGAAAGAGCCGATCGTTTCTTTTCGAGAGCAGGTCGCGAATCCGGAAAATTCGCCGTTCCCGACACTCTCGGGGAAGATTGAAATTTACTGCGAACATCTTGTAGAAATGAACGACCCGACTGTTCCTCCAGTACCACACTACATGGCGCATGCGGAAAGCCATGACTCCCCGATTGCGGCGAAATATCCCCTGCAGCTTATAACTTCGCACGATAAGAAACGGGCCCATTCCACCTGGTATAATGTCCCCTGGTGCAGTGAAATCGAACCGCATTGTGTATGGATCAATCCGCTCGACGCGTCGAGCCGCGGGATCCTGAATGAATCGCTGGTCGACGTGTATAACGATCGAGGCAGGGTTCGGATTCCGGCCAGGATAACGGAAAGGATAATGCCCGGGGTTGTGGAAATCAAGCAGGGAGCATGGTACGCCCCCGACAGGGAAGGAGTCGATCTTGGTGGTTGTGCAAACGTCCTGACGAAGGATGAACACTCTCCCGGAGGCGCCCATCCCCTGAACAGCGCGCTGGTCCAGGTTGAACCCGCACCGAAAGCAAAAGGAGCATAGAGATGAACCAGCTGGGTTTTTATTTCAACCAGACGCGCTGCATCGGCTGCCACACCTGCGTGGTCGCCTGCAAGGACTGGCACGATCATCAGGACGGCAGCGTCAACTGGATGCGGATTAAAACCATCGAGAAAGGGAAATACCCCGACCTTTTTCTGGCATTCATGGCCGTGCCGTGTTATCAGTGTGAAGATCCATCCTGTATGACCGCATGCCCTCAAAAAGCCATATACAAAAGAGAGGCGGACGGTGTTGTAATGGTGGATTGGGAGAAGTGCCCGGGAAAGGACATCTGCGCGGGGACCCCCTGCCTGAAGGCATGCCGCACCGGTTCTCCGCAGTTCGGGATGGAAGCGAACGCCAAAATGCAGAAATGCGATTTCTGTGCTGACCGACTGGAAGCGGGGAAACAACCGATATGCGTCGAGGCCTGTCCCATGTACGCCCTGGAAATCGACACCCTGAAAAAGCTTCGGGAAAAACATGGAGAGCGGAACGATGCGACGGGATTTGTGTACTCGAAAAAAATAAAACAGGCCGTGGTGTTCACGCCGAAGCCTCCGTTTTAGAGCGCCATACGGTCAGTATGATCCCGGCGGATCCGTTTTACGCCTGTCCAGGCCCCATCGCGATGGATTCAGCGCGATATACCGTCGTATCCTGTTCAATTCGTCCGGGTTACGGATTATCCGGTTTTTACGTACCGACATCCCGTATAATAAATACGTTTGGAACCAGGGAAAAGTTAAAAGATTTCTAATAGCGAAGGAAAAGTAGATACTCTGTACCATGTGGACCGAACCAAAACGGCCATACCACACCAGGCGTAGAAACGCATCGCCGTGCATCTGCCGGATACGTCACCATGCAATCACATCCCGGCTCTTTCGCTCGGCGCAAGCCTCCTCCACACAAAATACACCGGCAGCCCCAGCAGCACGATCCCCAGCCCGGGCCAGGTATACAGCGGTTTGTAAATGAGCAGGTCCACGGCGATCGCGCCGAGCGCCAGGATATAGAGTGCCTGGACAACGGGGTAGCCGAAGGCCCGGTAGGGGCGCTCGGCATCGGGCATTTTTTTCCTCAGCACGAATACACCGCCCACCGTAATCATGTAGAATACCAGCACCATGAAGATGACGTAGTCGAGCAGGTCGCCGTAGCTGCCGCTGAGACAGAGAACGCATGCCCAGACCGCCTGCATCACGAGCGCCGCGGCCGGCACCGCCCTCTTGTTGAGCGAGCCCGCCCTTCTAAAGAAGAGGCCGTCGCGGGCCATCGCGTAATAGACGCGCGCGCCGGCGAGGATGAGCCCGTTGTTACAGCCGAAGGTCGAAATCATCACGAGCACCGCCATGACGGCGGCCGCCGAGTCGCCGAGCCCCGTGGACGCGGCCGCGGTCGCCACGCGATCGTTCGCGGCAAACTGGATGCCCTGCCCCGCGACGTCAGCGGCCCCGGGCACACCGTCGAGCGGCAGCACCATGAGGTAGGCGATATTGGCAAGCATGTACAGCACGATGACGACGCCGGTGCCCATCAGCAGACTGAGCGGGATGGTTCGCCGGGGATTCTTAACCTCGGCGGCGGTGAAGGTGATGTTGTTCCAGGCATCGCTCGAGAAGA
>JBFZEY010000058.1:0-2409 GCA_041306625.1 Spirochaetota bacterium
GGATCAGGGCGGGAGACCCTGCGGCCCTTTACCGCGAAGACCTGATCGCGATGAAAAACTCGGTCTTCGACGTCGCGTCGGGCGATGACCAGACGATAAAAAACCGGTTTCTCAGCGATGCCCGCCTGTCATCGCGTCTCGTCTCCTCCATCATGTTTGTCCACATGGCCCTGGCGGAGGAGGGCCTTTCCTCGCTCGCCGGCCGGCGCTTTGTAATAATCCGCGAGCGTCCCGGTGTGCCGACGCTGCTTCATATTTCCCACGAGACCACGGTGATCTCCCATGTCGGCCAGGGCCCGGTATGGGAGGAGACCCCCTCCCTTTATCTCGGGATGAATGTTTTCGATACGCTCTCATACGAGTCAAAGCGCGGCGAGCGGTTTTATTTCGACGCGTTCGTCAGGCTTCTCACCATCGAGGCGCGGGCGATAGAGACGGGCTATACGCACGTCGAAGTTTTTCCGGTGGAGTATTCCCGCGCCCTTAACTCGCTGGTCGACGAGGTTATCCGTGTTTCGACCATCGCCGCTTTGGAGTTCAGGGAGGTCGCGCCGAAAAAAACGGTGCGTCCCTTCAATCCCGCAGACAGGCGGCGCCTTCTGAAGCAGCTTGACGCGCGCGTGAGCGGCAGCGAGATGAATTTCGACGCCGATGCGAATCTGAGGGGCCTTTCGTCGATCGAGCGCCTGGCGCGCTCCTACAAGCAGGCCGGCGACGAGGCATCGCTTCGCGAGGTGATGCGTCTGCTCGTCGCCGCATCGGGGCATGACGTTCATGAGGTGCGCGACAGGGCGAACATCCTCCTGGAAAGGATATTCTCGCCCAAGGAGTTCGACGCGCCGCTGGCGACGGTTTTCACCACGCTCTCGGCGGGCTCGGCGCACCGCTTCGAGTTCGACCTGCCCTCGCGGGGCGCGCGCTATTTCGTCCGCCTGTATCGACAGGGCCGGTCGGGCCGATTCACAATGCGGAGCGGCCTCGACACGATCGATATCGATCTCGAGTACGGTGTCGCGTCGGGCCGGTTCACGGCGTCATATATGTTCGAGGAATACGGCCATTTCGACTATGTCGTCTTTCGGAAAAAGAAAAAGAGCGAATGGGTCCACCATTCGGGCACCAGCGGAAGGATCAATGTCATACCCGACGTGCGGGGGGAGATAATACTCGAAATATTCACGGACATCCATGGCCACACCCGCATATACTGGATGGACGGCTCGGGGCATCCCGGGCTGGTGTACAACGAACATGGCGAGGTCGTCAGGCTGGGGCGTTTTTCCGACATCACCGCGCACCTTGACGATCTTAAAAAGCGGTACTCCATCACCGCGCTCTATCTCCTGGGCGTTCAGAAACGGGGTTCCAACCGCGAGGACTGGGCCCCCGAGGCGTCATCACCTTCGCCCTTTTCACCGATGAGCCTTGTCGATATAGAGCCGTCGCTTGGGGGCGAGGAGGAGTTCCGTGAGCTGGTCGACGCCGCTCACCGCGCGGGTGTCAAGGTGATTGTCGATATCGTTCCGCATCTCAATAGGAGCAGCACCGAGGTCCCGGAGGACTGCGTGGTGCGGTGCTATGACGGCGACGGGCGCCTGGTGGCGCGCTCCTCCACCGACGGAAGGTACGGCAGCTGGAACGACGGCAAGCTTTTCAACTATCGAAAGATCGAGGTGTGGGAATGGCTGGCGAGCTCGATCACCACGCTCATCGAGCGGTTCGATATCGACGGCATCCGTTTCGACTCGGCGCACGCCGTACCGATTATGATGAAAAAGAACAACTATCCCTCGGTCTACGGTGTCCCGCGCACCGCCGAGGAGGGTCTTGAGGGCGGCATCATCGTCAACGATCGTGAGGACGGTCACTTCGTCACCACGGGCTATTACGACTCGGCCTGCCGCGACGTTATCGCCATTCCCCTGCACTATTATCTTATGCTGGCGGTCGAACGGAAGCTGCGCGAACTTGGCCGGGACTTCTTTATCAACATCGCCGAATGCTACTGGGGCCACGAGCGGTTCCTGACGCGCGTGGGTATTATACCCTACAACTCGGCGCTATTCAAAATCTGCGAAAACATCATCCACGGAACCACAGACGTCCGCGAGATCTATCACATCTATGACAGTTATTTCCCGTCGGTGATGCCGAAGGGAACTGAGCTTCTGGGCATACTCGGGAACCACGACGAACGAAGGGCGCTCAACACCTTCGGCCACAGGGGGCTGCGCGCGGCGGTCGGAGTGACCACGTTCATGAACAATATCATCATGGACTATGAGGGGAGCGCCGAGGGCGAGGGATGGAAGGTCTACCTTGACAACATCTTCGTCAACTGGAACAGCTTCGAGTACGCGGCGCACCGGAGCGTGGAGCGTTTTTACAGCGAGTGGTACGAGTTTCACC
>JBFZEY010000059.1:0-3781 GCA_041306625.1 Spirochaetota bacterium
CTTTCTCGAGGTGAGCCCGAAACGCGAACCCCTTGCGCAGACGCTCGAGTTCCTCGGCAAAAACCGCGGCGCCTCGGGCATCATATACTGCTTTTCCCGGAGCCAGGTCGACCTGCTTGCGGCGCGGCTCTCGCGCGAGGGCTACTCGGCGCGGCCGTACCACGCGGGCCTGCCGGACGAAGTGCGCCGGGAGAACCAGGAGCTCTTCATCCGGGACGAGGTGCAGGTCATGGTGGCGACGATCGCCTTCGGGATGGGTATCCACAAAACGAACGTGCGTTTCGTGATCCACTTCGACCTGCCCAAGAGCATCGAGTCGTATTACCAGGAGATCGGGCGGGCCGGGCGCGACGGGCTTCCCGCGCACTGCCTGCTTCTGTACGGCTACGGCGACACCCGGAAGATCGGCTACTTTATCGAACAGAAATCGGACGAGATGGAGCGGCGCGTCGCCGGCCTCCACCTCGAGGCGCTGGTGCGCTATGCGGAGAACGACGGCTGCAGGCGCGCGCCGCTGCTCGCGCATTTCGGCGAGGAGTACGCGGCCGAAAACTGCGGCATGTGCGACAATTGCGTGAGCCCCCGGGAGAAGGGCGAAGACATCAGCACGCAGGCGCGGATGTTCCTCTCGTGCGTGGCGCGTACCGGCCGGCGCTTCGGTGCGGAGCACATCATCGACGTGCTGCGCGGTTCGGAGTCGAGAAAGATCCTCGACAACGATCATCACCGCATCTCCACCTACGGGATAGGGAAGGAGCTGGCGAAGAACGAGTGGCAGGCGCTCGCCCGCCGGCTTATCGCCGCCGGGGCGCTCTTCCGGGACCCGGAACGGCACGGGGGGCTCGACATCACGGAGAAGGGCGCGGCGATCATGCGGGGGGACGAGACGGTATTCGGGTCCATCCGCGCGGCGGCAGTGCGGGGGACGGTCGGCGCGCGCCTCGCCGACCACGACGAGGCCCTTTTCGATGTATTGCGGGCGAAACGCAAGGAGATCGCGACGCTCGAGAACGTGCCGCCGTACGTGGTCTTCTCGGACAAAACGCTCTCGGACATGGCGTCGCGCTATCCGCGGGGCCGCGAGAGCATGCTCGATATACACGGCGTCGGGGCCCGAAAGCTTTCGCGCTATGGAGATGCGTTCCTGGAAATCATTGCCGCATACTGCCGCGAAAAGGGCATCGGGGACCAGTGTGCGGGAGCGCCGGCGCGGCGCGAGCCCCTCAAGACGCCGCGCTTCGTGACGGTCGGTGAGGCGTATAACGCCGGGAAATCGATCGAGGGCCTCGCGGCCGAATACGGGGTGAAGACGCAGACCATCCTGAACAACCTCTTCAGCTATCTCCGCGAAGGGCACCCCCTGCGAAGCGACGGGATCATCCCCCTGCTGTCCCTCGATGCGGAGCGGGGAGAGGCGGTGGTGCGCGCTTTTGACGATCTCGGCGCGGAATACCTCAAGCCGGTCTTCGAGCGCCTGAACGGAGAGATTTCGTACGAGATTCTGGGGGTATACCGACTGTATCTCCTGGCCGGAAAAACCGAGAGCGACAGCCCCGCCGTACGGTAGCGGGGCCGCCGTCGTTGCGACGGGGCTTACTTCGCGTACTTTCGCAGGCCCGGATGCCGCACGATGTAGTAGATCATCGAATATCCCTCCCCGTCGATGTAGCGCTCCGGCGAACCGGCGGTGATCACGTTTACACCTGATTTGAAGACCTCGCCGGCCAGCACCTGCGCGTTGAGAAGCGCGGCCTCGCGCGCGGTACCCCGGGCCTCGCCTCTGTTGACGCCGGGTTTCGGATACCCCTTGCAGATGATGACATAGGTGTTGTCGTCCTTGAAGTATTTTAAGATAAGGGTGCCGCTTGTGGATGGCGCCGCATTGCGCGCCGCGCGATCGGTTTTCGCGTCCACCACCGGTATGTTTTTGACCGTCGGCTTGTCCTCGATAATGGGCATCGTGCCCTCGTCGATGTATCCCTCCTTCTCCTTCATTACCTCGCCCGAAAGCGGCAGGGCGAAGGCCGCGGCGAGAATTAACGCGAATGCGAGCATACCGAATTTTTCCATGATCCTTCCTCTTTGCGCCATACTTCGATTTGATTCGTCCCGGGAGAGCTTTGTCGCCCCGGGGAGGGAATCGTTTAAATATATGGAAAAAGCCGCGGATCGTCAAGCCTGCCGGCCCGATTGACAGTAAATGAGCAAAACCCCCGCCGCGGTTGACGGCGGCGGTGGCGTGTTATGCGACGATTCTGGTTTTTCGTCGACGCCGCGGTTTTGCTTCGGCTCGAATAAGGACTCGATCAACGGACCGCGTCAGCGCTTTTCGCACAGCACCAGGTAGTGGTGCGCGTTCAGATCCTCGTGCCGTACGAGCGTGAGGCCGGCACCGGCGCACAGCCCGGCAGTTTCGTCGGGGGCGATGCGCTCGGCGGGGGGCGGGCCGGGGGGAGGCTCCTTCATCTTCCATTCGATGACGGCCAGCCTTCCGCCTTTCCTTAAAACGCGCCCGACTTCCGCAATCTGTCCGGCCCTGTCATCGATCTCGTGGAGCACGAAGGCGATAAGCGCCGTATCGATCGAGCCGTCGGGAAGCGGGAGCGCGTTCGATTCGCAGTGAAGAAAATCGATGTTCGGCGAAGCGGTTCCCGCACGCCGTCGCAGCTCCTCGAGCATCTCGGCGGACACGTCCGTGGCGACGACCCGGCCGCCCGGACCCACTATCTCGAGCGCCGGAAATAAAAAGTAGCCGATCCCCGCTCCAATATCGAGAAAGGCCTGACCCGGGGCCAGGCCGATATCGGCGAGCACGCGCGAGGGGGGAAGCAGTTCCCGTCGCTCGGGATTGTCAAGCCGCTGCATGTTTTTGGGATCGAACCGGTGTGTCATCCGTATACTCTCCGTTTTAAGTCTGTGCGGTGTGAGCGTCCGTTCATCCGGCGGGGCCCGCGGCGTTATTTCCGCCCGGTAAGCACGAGCTTCACCGCGAGCGATGCGAACACCATCCCGGCGATCTTGTTCAGCGCCCCCTGCCATCGGCCCGACCGGGCCAGGCGGCGGCCGATTGCGCCGGCGAGCTGGCTTATAAGGCCGAACACCGAGAGCGTTACCAGTATAAAGACGAAGCCGAGAAAAATCAACTGGAGGGTGATCGAGTCTTTCGCCGGATCGGCGAACTGCGGCAGGAAGGCCATGAAGAACAGCGACACCTTGGGATTGGTGACATTCATAATGATGCCCCTGCGGTAGAGCTTCCATCCGCCCGGCGCGGGCTGTCCGTCCGCCCGTATTCCCTCACCCTTCGCGGTGAACGCCTTCCATGCCAGGTACAGCAGGTAGGCGGCGCCGATGTATTTTAACATAGTAAAGGCCACGATTGAAGTCTGAAATATCGCCGCCACGCCCAGCGCCACGATGGTCGTGTGGACGATGAGCCCCGTGCAGAGGCCCAGCGTAATGATGAAGCCGGCCGTTCTGCCCATGGTGATTGACTGGGCCAGCACGAAGATGTTGTCCGGCCCCGGCGCGAAGGCCAGCGCGGTCGAGGCGGTTAGGAACATGACGAGGGCGTTGTGGTCGATCATGGGTTTGTATTCCCTTTCTCAGGCGAGGGCGGACGGTTCGCGGCCGCAGCACTTCTTGTATTTCCGTCCGCTGCCGCAGGGGCAGGGGTCGTTCCTCTCGACGCTTCCCGATGCGAGCGCGCGGCGTGTGCGCTCGAGCGCCTCCTGTTTGCGCCTCCAGTCGTCGACGAGGCGCCTGAATTCCCCGTCCGCGT
>JBFZEY010000060.1:0-3873 GCA_041306625.1 Spirochaetota bacterium
CTCCTTCGCGGGCTCCGGGGCGGACACTGCCCGGACCGGTTTTCACCGCTGATCGATTATGTTAATTTTAATTCATGGAGACGCATATGAGCGAATCGAATGCCGTGCCGTACACTTTTCCCCGGGTGATCCCGCTTATCGGAGGGGTGCTCGGAAGCACCACCTGCGGGGCGCTGTTGTACGCGTGGAGCGTGTTCATCCGCCCCCTCAACGCCGAGTTCGGATGGAGCAGGGCCGACATCGCCCTTGCGTTCGCGATCGCCTGCCTGATATTCGGGCTAATGACCTTCCCGGCCGGAAAGCTGTCTGACAGGTTCGGTCCGCGGATAGTGGTGCTTGTCGGTGCGGTAATCCTCGGAATCGGGTTTACCATCTCGGGCTTCATCACTGAAAAATGGCATCTGTACTTAACCTACGGGGTGATCGCCGGTTTCGGCGGCGGCCTGATTTATCTACCGCCGATAGCGACGGCGCCGAAGTGGTGGCCCGACCGGCGTGCGCTGGCGACGGGCTTCTCGGTGGTGGGGCTCGGACTCGGCTCCTTCATTATGGCGCCGCTTGCGACCTATATCATCCAGAATGTCGGATGGCGTTACGTCTTTATCTACGCGGGTGTCGTTATGTTCATAATGGCGGCCATAGCGTCGCTCTGCCTGAAAAATCCCCCGGCGGGATGGAAGCCGGCCGGCTGGGCTCCCGTCGAGAAGGCCGGAAAGGGATCCGCCGCTGAATACCGCGATTTCACCCACAGGGAAACGTACCACACGCCCCAGTTCTGGCTGATGTACCTGGCGTATTTCGGCGGTTCATTCGCGGGCCTCATGGTTATCGGGCACATCGCCGGTCACGGGATCGACAGCGGCCTCGCACCGATGACCGCCGCCGGCGCCGCGAGCTGGCTTGCGGTTATGAACGCGGCTTCCCGCGTGCTGATAGGGCAGGTGGCCGATAAAATAGGAACGAGGATCAGCTTTATCATCGTTTTCGCCCTGCAGGCGGTCGCGATGCTGCTGCTCTTTCCTTCGGGTGGAATGTACTGGGCGCTGTGGGCGGTGGCGGCGCTTATCGGCTGGAATTACGGTTCGATGTTTACGCTGTTCCCGGCCACCTGTCTGCAGTATTTCGGGCCGACGGCACAGGGCTCCAATTACGGGCTTCTGTTTACGGCCTGGGGTTTCGCGGGATTTGCCGGTCCCTGGGTGGGGGGCTGGTTGAAGGACGCCAGCGGAACGTATCTGGCGCCATTCGCGATCGCCGGCGGTATGGTGGCTCTGGCCGTTGTGATCCTGGCGCTGATACGACCGCCTGAAAGAAAAAACAGTTGAGGACGGGGGGCTTACCAGCCCCCGCCCCCGCCTCCGCCTCCACCTCCACCGGAAGACCCTCCGCCTCCGCCGCCGGAGCTCGAGCCCGGCGCGGTAGAGGAAGACGAGATGGCGCTGCTGAAGGAGTTTCCCAGCGACGAGGCGAATTCCCCGGTGCCGATGTGCGCGAGGGACGCCCCGCTGTACCAGGACGGTGAGTAGGCTCCGGCCGCGGCCGATGCCGCAAGCATACCAGAGAAATATTCCGCCCATCGGTTTTCAACGCCGAGGGCGATTGCGTAAGGGAGGAACCGTTCGAATGTCGCCGGTGTTTTCTCGGGCGGCATAACCGCGTTGAGGCGGTCGCGCTCGGCAACGTTCAGGAAGAGCCTAAATCCCTCGATTTTATCCATGAGGGCCCGCCCGGTCCGGGTGGGCGCCTTAAGGAGATGATAAAACAGGAGGTTTACCAGCGCCAGGCAGATCGTTGTAAGCAAAATCCACGGACTCCCCGATTGTAGATAAATTACAAGAACGACGATCTCGGCGCCGACAAACGGCAGCGCGAAGAGCGTCAGGAATACGGCCCCGCCCGAGGCGAAGATCTTCCTGATACCGCCCCTCATCCGCATTGCCTCACGCCAGGTGGCCGCCACTTTCCAGAGCAGAAACACGACGCCGATGCTCCAGAACGCAAGCCAGATCAGCATGAAGGTCTCCGGAGACTCGGAGAATCCGAAGACGATTGAAATGGCTATAACGGTGATTGACAATAGAAGGCCCGGCACGAAATACGCCACGTTTCTGAGGAAATACTGCTTTTCGTAATTAAGCGATAGTGTCCGACGTGCCGCCTTGATGGCCCCGGAGATGCGGGAGTGGTTTGCGGTTTCCAGTGCGATGCTTTTATCATTCCCGAAAAGTTTTTCGAGTATCTTCTTTTCCTCCGGGCTCAGGTCGGAGCCTTTTCCATCGAGCTTCCGCAGGGTGTATCCGCCATCGTCGTCGTTGATTGTGCAATGGCCCCGGACCGCCATCCCCACGATGGCGGCGGCAAATGCGCGGTCATCGTAGCCCATTTGCGATACGAAACGCAGGGCGGCGGGAGAGAGACTGTCGGGAGCTTCGTACAACGGGATGATGACACCCTTGCGCGGGTCCCGCCCGGCGAGCACCCAGGCGACCATATAATATAAAAGAACAAGGAAGAATCCTCCTATGCCCGTGACCGCTCCCATGTTGTCATTAAGGAATCGCTCGCGTTGGCGCAGGTGATCCGGAGGCGCTATCAAGTCCGCCGGCCAGCGGACCACGATGGTGAGCCCCTCGCCGGGGGCGAACATTTTCGATGAAGAAAAATTGACCCCGCCCGATGCATTGAGTGAAGAAGAATAGCTCCGGCCCCTTTCACCCTCCACGCCGGTAAAAGCCTCGTGGGAAATGACGTGTCCCCGTGCGCCACGGGGCAGGACAACCTCGGCAGTGGCTGAATCGATTATGAATTCCCAGTGGTTTCCGGTGACGTTCCAGTACAACTCGGTAAAATCATCAAAGAAACCGAGCTGAAAATCGGTCGCATAGGTCAGAGAGTAGGTGTAAATATCCGGGGCCAGGTAAACGTTTTCACTGCCGATATAGACACGCTTTCCGCGATCAATGCTTTCAACATGGAAAGGTTCGGGATGTCCGTCCCTCTGCACCTCGACGACATCGAACGGTACGGACTTGTTGAATCCGAATTTCCCCCTGTATACGGTTGGGAAGTCACGGTAAATGCCGCGCTTTATGCGATCGTTCGCGCTGCGGACGGTGATGATCTCGGTCACCCCGAGGCTACCGTCCTCGCGCACAATGATGGTGCTGTCGAAACGAAGTATCCGCTCATCGCCCTGTCCGCGGACACTTGGGCCGGCAAGCGTTACCGCGACGGCCAGGAGGAGAATTATCAGGGTTTTACCGTTCATATCCGGTGTCTCCGCTTCAGAACCTGACCTGCGGCGCCTGGCGCTCCACGGCCGATTCGATTTCGAAGAAGGCCGCCGGCTGGAATGCGAACTTTTTCCCGACGAGCGAACTGGGGAAAGACTCAAGCAGGATGTTGAAATCGCGGGCGGTGCCGTTATAATAGCGGCGCGCCAGCTGAAGCTGGTCCTCGATTTCCGAAAGCGAGTTTTGCAGGCCGCTGAAATTTTCACTTGCACGGAGCTGGGGATATGCCTCGGCGACGGCCAGGAGTTTTCGAAGCCCTAGGGAAAGGGCGTTTTCCGCATCGACCTTCGCGTCCGGTCCCTCCGCACCCATGCAGCGGCTGCGAAGGGAGGCAACTTCTTCCATGAGCTTTTTCTCGTGCGAGGCATAGCCTTTCACCGTCTCGACCAGGTTGGGGATGAGGTCGTAGCGGCGCTTCAGTTGAACGTCGATACCGCTCCATGCCTCGCGGAGCATGTTACGAAAGGCGACGAAGCGGTTGTAGGTGATGATGACCCAGAGGATGAGGACGGCGAGTGCTCCCGCCGCTATGATGACGTACATTGGATTCCCCCCTTGGCGATAGTATCCGCGTATGCTA
>JBFZEY010000061.1:0-2636 GCA_041306625.1 Spirochaetota bacterium
CTTTCGTGGGTGTGGCCCGGCCTGGGGCAGTTCTACACCCAGGACTACGGCGCGGGATCGCTCTTTCTGCTCGCCGACCTTGTGCAGAAGGGACTCCTGATCTACGGGGCGTTCTATTACTCCGACAAATATTCATCCTCGGACAGTGGAGTGGCCCGATGGCAGGATATGCAGCGTCGGGACCAGACGATTATCATCGGATACGTCTTCTCCGTGCTGTTCCTGAAGGTGTACTGTGTCGTGGACGCGGTCTATTCGGCGGAGCGTTACAACCGGGATGTGTATTTTCCCTACTGGAAGGCCCAGAACAAGGCTCGATTTTCCCTTGATATACGACAGGACGGAGTGAACGTCGCGGTCACCAGATCCCTGCAGTTTTAATGAAAACAATAACGAACATACTGCGCCTCGCCGCGTTTCTCGCCGTGTTCCTTCCGGCGGGGCTTTACGCCGCCGACCTGAATTTCGGTTCCGTGCACATGGTCGGAGAGGGGGCCCGGGTGAACCTGTCGCTGGTCTCCTACCAGAGACATGATATCCTGGAGGCCATGAAGCGCGGGATGGAAATAAGGGTCACCTACGAGATACAGATACGCCGTGTTAGCGGCGGAATCCTCGCCGGAGACAAGACCGTGTATTCCAGGACCATAACCCGAAAGGTGAAGTTCGATTTCTGGGGGAAGGCGTTCCAGGTGATGGAGGGCAAAAAGAGCACCGTGTTCCAGAGTGAAAATGCGATGCTCGATTATTTCTTTTCTCTGAAAGACTACGATCTCCAGGGTCTCGGGTTGAGGGGTAATGAGTCCTACGTTATACGCGCCAGGGCCGAGCTTAAATCGGTCGAGCTCTATTTTCCGATGAATCTGATATTCAAATACATCGTGGGCTTCTGGGATTTCGATACGGGATGGGTAAACGGGCCGCCGGTGGGATACTGACGCGGCCGCAAAGCGGGGAGCGATGGAGCGAATACAATCTTCCGCCGGGCTGAATCTGAGGAATATCCGGGAAGTCATCTATGAGCGACTGCGCGCGCACGATGTCGTCTTTCTGATCGGCATATTCGTGTTTTCCGCGGTCCTTGTTCTCGGCCTTTTCCCGTCGGTCGACACCCAGGGAGAGGCGGCACGGAGCTTTTTTTTCTACTCGATGATGATGGTCCCGGTTGTGGCCGCTGTATATTTCATCATCATCTCGTTTAGGCGGAAGCTTTCGGCGGGACGCTCCGAGGCTTTTTTCAGCATACGTTTCAAGATCGCGCTCGCCTTCGTGTTCGTAGCCATTCTGCCCTCGCTGCCGATCATCCTGGTTTCGAACAACATAATCGGTCACACAATCAGCGAACTCATAGCCGAAAAGACGGCCATGGCACTCGAGGAGTCGGTCGAAATGGCGAGGGCCTCCATCGCCGAAGAATACGCGGGGGTGGAGAGGGAGCTCGATTCCATTAATTTCGCCCTCGGCAGGGGTATAATGTCGCCGGCGACCCCGTTCGGCAGGGACATGATTGTTTCACTCCTCGCCTCGCGGGGTTACGGCGCGGCCTTCTTCCGCCCGGGATCGCCGACTCCGGTCGCGATCGATCCTCTTCCCAGGGCGGCGTACGCCGATGGAATCGCTAAATTTCTGGATGTCGTGAGACCTCCGCGGGGCATGGCGGTCTATGCCATATCGGTCGGGGAGGACGCGCTTGCGCTCGGCACATTCTTCCCCGGAGAATATCTTGTGGCGGTTTTCAGGGTGATGCCCAAGCGGCTGTTCGTTCGCAGTTCGCTCTTCGAGGAGTCGCTCGGAACGTACCGGCAGAAGGAGTACCTGAAGCCCTATTTCCAGACCGGCGTGGGAATATTCCTGCTGCTGATCGCGTTTCTCATCGTTGCAGTATCGGTGGTGGTGAGCCTGCTCCTCTCGGCCAACATCACCAGACCGGTGCTCGAACTCGAAGCGGCGGCCGGTAAAGTGGCCGCGGGAGATTTCGCCGTGCGGCTCGAGCGCGAATCGCCGGACGAGCTTGCGCTTCTGTTCGATTCGTTCAACAAGATGATACGGCAGCTTGAGGCCAGCAGAAAAGCCCAGTTCCACGCACAGAAGCTCGAGGCATGGCGGGACGTGGCGCGCAAGCTGGTGCACGAGATCAAGAACCCGCTGACGCCGATACGGCTTTCGGCCGAGAGAATCCAGCGGCGCTACCATGAGTCGCATCCCGATATCGGCAGCATCATTCTGACCGGAACGGACACAATAATAGAAGAGGTGAATGTGCTCATGGAACTCCTCGGGGAGTTCTCGCGCTTCGCCCGCCTGCCCGAGATGAAACCGGAAACGGTCGACCTGAATCCGATTGTCGAGAGCTGTGTCAATTTTTTTCACGGGCACGAAAGGGTGTCGTTTCACCTTGAACTTGATCAAGGCCTGCCGCGGATTACCCTGGACAAGTCACTGCTGAGGCAGGCGCTCACCAATATCATCCAGAATTCGATCGACGCTGTGGGTGATCAGGGGAATATCCATATTAAAACAGCGCTGCGTGTGCAGGGGGACACCAGGGCGGTCATCATACAGATACGCGACGACGGGGTAGGTATCAACGAGGAGGACCTCGACAGAATATTCGAGCCCACCTTTTCCAAAAAGCC
>JBFZEY010000062.1:0-2616 GCA_041306625.1 Spirochaetota bacterium
TCCGCTGAAGAAGCGCCGGACGCGCCGGGGCCTTCGCTCGAAAAGCGCGGGCGGTTTTCCACAGCTGCACGGCATAGTTGACGAGCAGCGCGCCGGATGCGCCGAGTATGACCGCGACCCAGTTCAATCGCAGTCCGCTCAGGGCGCCGATGAAGCGGTTGACGTCGTTCCAGATCGAATTGACCGCAAGTACACAGAGCAGTGCAACGGATACCACGGACAGGAGAACGGAGAAAACGATGAGCCAGAATCTTGTGGTCGAGGCTTCGGCGGTCGTCTTCATGAGTGCCTCCGGACGGACGAGTTATCCGCACCTGAACCGATACCCGCCCGATACCGGGGAGAAACCGGCTTAATGCGCGGTACGCGTTTTCTGATGATAATCCCGCCATGGTTATACATACGCTCGGGCAGCGCGGTCAAGAAAAAACGGGATGCCCGGACAGGGGCTCTCAGTCGATTACGGTTCTTCCGCGGTAGATGTTAAGGATATCACCCCCGACACGCGCATCTGTCTCCATCTCCATAACGATTGCATTCCGGGGACAGACCTCCACGCACCTGCCGCATCCCTTGCACTCCTCAAGGCGAATGGACGCGTTAACGCCTTCGAGGGTTATGGCCCGGGCCATGCACACGCTCACACACGCGCCGCAGCCGTCACAGTCCGCGGTTACCCTCACCGTGAGTCCGGGGAGGCGGTGAATGTTCCGGAAAAAGCCCTCGGACTTTCGGAGGCGAACGGAGTAGCGCACCGCGCAGCAGCAGTCGCAGCAAAAGCAGACGTTCAGCATTCGGCGGTAGTCGACACCCCACAGCCATGCATCGAACCGGTTGTGCACCACCATGGGATACAGGCCGCGCCGCAGCGCCTCGTGCGCGTGGGCCATGGCTTCCTTCGCCGTGACGGAGCGGCCAAGCCGCGGATCGAGCTCGCGCGCCGCCTCCCCCAGGATGAGACAGCCCAGTTCGGCGGGATGGCTTTCGCAATCGTTGCCCCTCCGGCACAGGCACTCGGCCATGATGCCGATGGTACCGGCCGCATGGATGAGCTGTTCGATGATGGCAACCGGAAGGACTACGCTTTCGCCCCCGGCCAGCACGCGGCCGACCGGAATGAGGTGGGCGGAGGTGGTACGTTCGGAATCGTGCTTTCGGAAAGGGGAGATGCGCTCCCACAGGCGGGAGGGCTTGAAGAAGCGCATGATAAGGTCATAGAGAAAACGGGATCGTCCCACATGTGTACCCTTGTGCTTAAACTCGATATAATGCCGGAAAAGATACGGCACAACTAATGCAAATTCCAATACAATAAGTAAATTTAATACAATACCCATTCCCGTTTATTTCTTAGCTGTAACCCTCCCCCGACACCCTTCGTGGCAAACAATATTTACAAATAATCATATAAATAATTATTGCAAGATACGTGCATATCTTGCAATAATGAAATCCTTAGTGCAAGATATGCACGTACACAAAACGACATGAAACCGAAAAAAACAGGAAATTGGATCACCATAAATAGTGATGGAGAATCATACAGGGCCTTCGTCCCTGATCCCTTGCCCCCGCATCCGCCACTTGAAATAAGTCCGGATATTCGCGATCTTATGGACCGTGCCTTGCTCTCCCTGGGTCGCCTCGACAGCGTTTCAATGCTGTTGCCCGATGCGGTGATTTTCCTTTATAGCTATATACGAAAAGAGGCCGTGTTATCGTCCCAGATCGAGGGAACGCAAACCTTTCTGTCCGATTTATTGTTGTTCGAAATGGACGGCGTGCCTGGTGTGCCGCTGGACGATGTACGGGAATCACTCAACTACGTTTCCGCGCTGAGTCACGGACTGGACCGTTTGAAATCTGATTTTCCCCTGTCTCTGCGCCTTATCAGGGAAATGCACGCGAAGCTCTTGAAAAAAGGCAGGGGTTCGGGAAACGAACCCGGCGAATTCCGCCGCACTCAGAATTGGATCGGCGGAACTCGTCCGGGCAATGCCCGTTATGTCCCGCCTCCTCCGGAACATGTAATAAAGTGCATGGGCGATCTCGAGTTGTTCCTTCATGATAAACCGGAGCGGCTGCCGGTTCTCATAAAGGCCGCGCTGTCCCACGTGCAGTTCGAATCCATACACCCGTTTCTCGACGGGAATGGCCGTCTCGGGAGGCTCCTTATAACCCTCCTCCTGTGCCACGAAAAAATCCTCAAGGAGCCCATGCTCTATTTAAGTCTCTATTTCAAGACCCATCGCGATGAATATTACGATATACTGCAGAAGGTAAGGACCGAGGGAGATTGGGAGTCCTGGCTCGATTTTTTCTTCACGGCGGTCAAAGAATCCGCAGACCTTTCCGTATCGACCGCCCGGCGTCTATCTAAAATGTCGGAAGACGACCGCCAAACCATACAGGGAACAGGCAGGGCCGCCGGTTCAATTTTACGGGTGCATCATGCATTGCTGCAAAATCCTATAATCTCCATACCCAGGGCGTGTGATTCCACCGGGCTCGTACCGAATACGGTCAAGGCCTCGCTTGACCACCTGGTTCGATTGGGTCTCGTCCGTGAGATAACGGGGAAAAAGAGAAACCGCTTATTTGCGTATATCAATTACA
>JBFZEY010000063.1:0-10721 GCA_041306625.1 Spirochaetota bacterium
GGCAAGCATGAAAAAACGCGCTCTTCCCGTCATCGCGACGATCCTGATGCTGCTCTTGATCATGCCGCTCGCCGGCGCCGAATACAAGGGAACCATCATCGACCAGATACGCCCTGCTGTCGGCGACATCCCCCAGGGATTTGTCTACGGCAACATCCCCCCCTTCGCCCGGCGGGTGATCCGGGAAAACCCCTGGAAGTTCGACCGGCCGGCCATTAAAAGGCTTACCAGAGAAATTTATCCCGACGGCGACCCCGGCAGGGTGGCCGACATTCATATGACCATTCTCACGCGTCCAACCACGCCCTTCGGCGATGACATCGTCTGTTACATTATCGTTTACAACGACATGACGTCGGCAAAGAACGAGATTAAAAAAATCACCGATTTCGTCGGATATAATTCTGACCGCGCCATTGTGTCGGTCCGGGAAAACGTTGTGGTCTTCCTGCATGCCGATGACATCGACGACTTCCCTATCATCAGGGAAATGATGAAAAAGATGGGCGAAAGACTGGACAATCTATAAGCACCGGCTACGAAGCGTCGTCTTTTAAAAGGACTTCCTCGAGCTCGTCGGCCTTCGCGGCGATATAAGTAAGCGACTTGAGAAACCTGCGCGGGTCACAGTCTTGAAGCAGGATTGAGTTACGGAGCACAAGCGTATCATCAACAAGGGCGAGCGAACCGAGCGGCAGTGTAGCGTTCGTCTGCAGCGCGTACTTGAACAGCTCGCAGAAGTCGCCCTTCAGTTTCCCTATCGATGAATAATAGTTGATGATCCGGTCGCCAACCTCGTCCTTGCTGAGTGTAACGAGGACCTGTTGCGACCGGTCGTTATCGAAACTCAGCTCGGTGGAATACGCGCCCGGGCCGTCTTTATGAAATTTCAGCTTGAACTCAGCCGCGATGGCCGCGATAAAACCGTCAAATACTTCCATTATTTCTTTCTCCTTGCAATCGGCTCAGTAGTATATAGCGCGGCATGCTGCGTCGGCTACGCCTGCAAGAGCGCCGCAACCGTCTCGCGGTTTATATTTCCCTGGGCGGTAAGGGCCGCATTCGAATCCCGGTTGATGGACTCCTGAACGATTGTTCGCACTCCGGCGAATTCACCCTCTGCGCCGCCCGGTGTGTATTCTCGCGCCATGTCCAGCGCCCTCCTTGTGAGCAGGGCTATCGTTTTCTCGGTCGCGGCAAATCCGTCCTGGAGTCTGGTTAGAAGACCATCGAACCGGGCGGTATCCACAATCATCGTTGCGTTCATATTCGCCGCATACTCGGACATCTCCTTGAGCGCCGCGCCGACCCCCGCATGCAGCGCTTTCATTCCTTCGTCGCCGACCTCGGGCTGCGGATCCAGCGCCGCCACCGGAAGCACCGTTGTACCGAACTTACCGGCATACTCACCCATTGCTGCGGACAGCTCGGCGCCTGCTCCGGCGATCCCCGCGTAATCCACCCGGCGGGAGGTCATTGCATCCATGGCCATATTTCGCAGCCGCGAAGATATCTCCACCGCCCGCTGGAGCACATGCTGCGCCATCTGGGCGATACTGAGCGCTTCGGTCATGCTGCGTTCCCCGGGTTGCCGGTCGGACACCCACCGCAGGGAAGTATCCGCCGGTTTATCGGAAGGTATCGAAGCGGGCACGGCGTGATTATTCCGCTTAGCACCGGGATTCGCAATCACCCTGCTCTCAACCGCCATCTTTGTCGTATCGGCGTTTATCTTCATCGAAATCCTTCCCTGATCCTCTCAGGGTGAAGTATACAGGCGCGGCTCTACAATGTCAATTTAATTGCTCGGTAACGTCTCCCAATTTTATTTCATAAATTGATTGCGCAGCAGAAACGCCCGGAATATAAACAGTTCATGGAAACAGCGATGCGGACATGCTGCGCAATTGTTCTGACACTCGCCATAATTACGGCAGTGTACGGGTGCAAAAAGAAGGAACGAAACGAGGTTCAGCTCGACCAGATCGAGATGGATCGGTCAACGAACTACCGGTTCATTTTCAGGGAAACTATCGACAGGGAAACAGAAAAATCCCGGAAGGGGAAAAAAGATCCATTCGTCGGCGAATGACGGGAAAAACCCTCGCGGTTCTCAGCCCGGTAGGGCACGTTTTATCCTGAGGCTCCTTCTGGCCGCGGCCCCGACGTTGCGTCTCCTCTGCTCATCGGTCTCAAGGAACAGGCCGGGTATCTTCATCGGCCTCCCCTGCGCGTCGAGCGACACGAACGTAAGATAGGCCGACGAGGTATGCCGTACTACCCCGGTGATAAAGTTCTCGGCCTCCACTCGTACGCCCACCTCCATGGACGTTCTCCCGGCGAAGTTCAGGCTGGCTTTGAGCCGCAGTATGTCTCCGACATACACCGGACTGTGAAAGTCGAGCCGGTCGATCGACGCGGTCACCACGTTGCTGCCGGCATGACGCGCGGCGACGATACCCGCCGTCGTGTCGATGGCCTTCATAATGACGCCGCCATGCACATTCCCCGCCAGGTTGGCGTCCTGATGCAACATCTGCTGCACCATTTCGATCGCACTTTCGTCAACTCGCTTCGATCCCACGTTCGCCTCCCCGTCCTCACCTGACCAATTACCGTCCCGACCGGCATTTCAATCAGTGCGTGAAAAAAACTCTAGAATCATATCTGTCGTCTGCACGGGCTTTTCCATCGGAACCAGGTGCCCCGCACCGGGCACGCTGGCATACTCGCCGCGCGGCATGAGCGAAGCCGCCTTTTTAAGATCGATGAACTGACGGTTTTCGCTCTCCTCCCCCTCGACAACCAGTACCGGACAGGAGAGCTTCGGCAACAGCGGCCACGGATCGAACTGCATCCCTCCCATGAACAGCGACGCTTCCCGCCGCGGAGAACAGGCAAGCGTAAGCCCTTCGGCGGGACCGTCCACCATCCCGTGGCGCACGTACAGGTCGAGCATTTCGTCGTCCCAGTTTTTAAAGAGCGCCCTCGAGCGCAGATACTCTTTTGCCGTCGCGCGGCTTTCCCAGTGATTGCGGCGCTTTATCGATTTTGACGCCAGCGGGTGTTGGTCAACGCTGATCTTCACACGATAGATATCCTCGGGCAGGAAGATGGGCTCTATTATCACCATCCGTTCCGCCGGAGAACCGTGCGCCGCATTCGCGATTGCCATCACCGTCGCACCCATGGAATGCCCCACAAGGTACGGCGGCCCGATATTTAGCGCCTCGCAAAAGTGGCAAAGGTCCTCGGCCAGAATCATCCATCCCAGTCCGCCGTCTTCGGGCTCGGCATGACGGTGATCACAGAAATAGGGCGCGATGATCCGGTATTTCCCCGCTAGTTTTCTCGCTATGGGGTGCCAGAGCCAGGGGAGAAAGCCCGTGGCGTGAAGCATCATAATGGTCGGGCCATCGCCGTCATAGTTGAGGTATTCTATGGCGGTATCTCCGATATTTTTTTCACGCAGCGAGGGTTCCATTAAAATACCGACCTCCCGTTGATGATTAACGCCGCAGCACCCTCCTATTATGCTCCAGGCGTACGGTCTTGTCAAGAACGAGTACCCTCAGCAAGTCTGTAACATATTAGTGCTTGAATACCATGCCCGGCGGTGCTATCATTGCATAATGAGAGTCCTGTCACCGGCATAAACTTTTAGCCGACCCCTGTAACAGGAGTTGACTGGAGAAATCCTATTCTCCAATAAACAAGGAAAGGAGCCCGAGATGACCGCCAGGAAAACCGCACTATTACCCGTATTTATCGTCCTGCTCGCTTCGCTGTTCATTTATCCGTTCTCATGCTCTCAGAATGATGCGCCGGTATTCGGAGAGTCGTCACAGTCGCCGGTTAAGTCGAGCGCCGAAGCCGTCAAGGCAACAGAGATCCAGAAGGCCTTCAGGGACATTTATGACATCTACAAGGACAGGGTGGTCTTTATCGCAACCGAGCAGACGGTAAAGATCCCGCAGCACCCGTTCTTCAACGATCCGTTCTTCAGGGAATTTTTCGGTTCACCACAGCAGGGACCCCGCACGCAGCGGCGCACCGGACTGGGGACGGGCTTCATCCTGTCTGAGGACGGATATATCTGCACTAACCACCACGTTGTTTCAGGGGTGGATAAAATCACCGTTAAAATCAATGAAAAGGAATACCCGGCGACGATCATCGGGTCGGACCAGAAAACGGATATCGCGCTCCTGAAAATATCTCCCAGAGAGAAGCTCAAACCGGTATTCCTCGGCGATTCCGACCAGGTCAGGGTCGGCGACTGGGCCATCGCGATTGGCAACCCCTTCGGATTGGACAAGACATTCACCGTGGGAGTTATCAGCGCCACCGGCCGCAAGGACGTCGATATGATGGGCGGTTCCCAGTCCCACATCCAGACCGACGCGTCGATCAATCCCGGCAATTCCGGAGGTCCTCTTATCAACATCAACGGCGAGGTCATCGGTATCAATCGAATGATCTATTCCAACAGCGGCGGCAATCTCGGGATCGGTTTTGCGATCCCCGTCAATACGGCGAGGTCCATACTCGAACAGCTAAAGGTCCACAAGAAGATTAAACGCGGGTATATCGGCGTGCAGATTGTGCCCTTTACCGGGGAGTACGCCAAACAACTCGGTCTCAAGTCGGCGGAAGGCGCGCTGATCGGCGGCCTTGAAGAAAATGGACCGGCTGCCAGAGCGGGAGTCCGGCCGGGCGATGTCGTCATAAAACTCAACGACACTCCGATCAGGGACTACAATATGCTCGTTGACATAGTGGGCAAAACGCCCATTGGAACAACCCTCAAGGCAACGGTATGGAGGGAGGGAAAAGAGCTCAACCTGTTCATTGCCGTTTCAGAGCGCCCGTAAGGTCTATTGCTCATTTCAGCCGGCTGATCTTTCTGGTTTATGACCGCAAGCAGCATCGAACTTCCCCCACTGTCGGGGAAGTTCTTCTTTTAGGAATTCATCACCCGTGGCCTCAAATGCGTTGACGCCGCCAAAGTTCAATGGTACCCTGTCTGCATCAGGCGGCATTGCCGCAATTGCCGCGGGGAGGTCTGCTGTGCGGGAAGGTACCCGTTTTATGCTGTATCTCGGGGCTGCGCTGTGTGTCCTGTACGTAGGGCTTCGGTACATCATTCCCTTTATACTTAAAATTCTGGTCGGCATTCTCGGTTTCCTTTTCTATGCCGTTATCGTGCTTCTGGTAATAATCGGCGTACTGTGGCTTGTCGGGTACATAGCGAAGACCTTCCGGTCCTGAACCCCGCCAATGAAATAACTTCTTGATTAATTCGGCCATTGATACAAATCTGGGCGCGCTGGAGTGCGCGGAATCATACAGGGCGTTCGAAGAGGCTTCCATCAATGGAAGACGTTAAAAAAAACATACTTAAGGTAGAGAAGGGCTTCCTCATATCTCTGGCGATCATATCGCTTGTGGGAGGGGTCGTTTTCGGTTACATCACCGCGCAGATCAAAAACTTCTCCGGCATACAAAACCTCAGGCAATTTCAGGTAAGCCTTCCGACCAAGCTCTATGATGTGAATGGAGAGCTCATCGCCGAGCTCTTTCTCGAAAAAAGGGAGCTGGTCGCCTATGAGGACCTGCCCCGCAACCTCATAAACGCGTTCGTGGCCGCGGAAGACCGCGAATTTTACAGCCATTTCGGCATCAATCCGCTCGCGATTGTCCGCGCGATGGTCAAGAATATGATTGCCGGAAGGGTGGTTCAGGGCGGATCAACCATCACGCAACAGCTCGCCAAGAGGCTTTTCACCAGCGGCGAACGCACTCTCGCTCGAAAGGCCATGGAGGCGGTACTCGCCCTGCAGATCGAAAAGAGGTTCTCCAAGGAAGAAATTCTCGAGATGTATTTCAACCAGATATACCTCGGACACGGCTGTTATGGGGTTTCGTCGGCCGCGCGGCTTTTTTTCAACAAGGACGTGCGTCAGCTCGATGTCGCCGAGAGTTCGGTACTGGCCGCACTTCCCTCTGCGCCCGGGCGTCACTCACCGCTCATGAACACCCGCGAGGCCTATGTCAAGAATCGTGATACCCTTAACCGAATGGTCGACGCAGGCTATCTGGGCGCAGAACGCGCCGACAGGATTTATCAGGAATTCTGGCCCGGCTTCGTCGATTCAATTAAGACTGAATTCACGACAAAGAACGCGTTTTCGAGAAGCGAGAACCGCGCACCGTACTTTACCGATTACGTGCGTCAGATACTTACCGCCCGCTTCGGCAAGGAGGCCGTTTACACGGAGGGGCTTTCGGTGTATACCACGCTCAATCTTAAGCGGCAGGAGATCGCGGAAAAATATTTCCCACCCGCGCTCGCCAGGCAGAATGCCGTTTCGGAGCTCGCCAACAAGTACTCCAACAGCGCGGTCGACCGGGGCCTCTTTGGTGCATACGAAACCCTGCGCATGGTGTTCAGTCTGCCCGGCGTGTACGTGAGAAACGATTTCGAGACGATCGTTAAGAAGAAAATGGTGGAAGAAGTTATCGATTCCATCGATATCATGGCGATCCTGATGGACGTTCGCTCGTCCTCGCAGAGTATTGACGCATTCCGCACGGCGACCTCGGCCATTTCTTCCACGCTGAAAGTAGAGGGCGCCTTCCTCGCAATCGAGCCCAAAACAGGCTATATAACCAGCATGATCGGAGGCTCGGGCTTCAACGTCAACAACCAGTTCAATCGCGCGGTGCAGGCGCGGCGCCAGCCCGGCTCGGCCTTCAAGCCGTTCGTCTATGGCGCAGGAATGGAAAACAGGATAATCAGCCCAAACACCGTGCTCCCTGACGCTCCGCTGGTCGACATCGACGAAACAGGGGAAACCTGGGCTCCCGGTAACTACGAGGGGAGCTTTTCAGGCATGGTTAATCTCCGACGGGCGCTCGCCGCATCGATCAACGTGATTTCAGTACGCATCTACGATATCGTCGGCGCCGACCGCATCATCGACTTCGCCTCGCGGATGCTCAAGGTGCCCCAATCCCGCTTTACGCCAAGCCCGTCGCTCGCCCTGGGCTCATCCGAACTCACACCACTTGAAATCGCAACGGGCTACGCCATCTACGCTAATCGCGGCCGCGACGTATTCCCCTTCGCAATACGCTACATAGTCGACCGCGACGGAAACGGGCTCGCCAATATCGAGGAGGAGGTCGGCAACATCATCGCCGCCAGGGAGATGGAGGGCAGCATACAGGTGATTTCCGAGCAGACCGCCTATATAATGACCGACATGATGCAGGCGGTCGTAAACGGCGGCACGCCCACCGACGCGATCAGGAACACCGCCCAGTTCCGCAAGAAGTGCGCCGGGAAAACCGGCACCACCTCAAACTGGACCGACGCCTGGTTCTGCGGGTTCACCCCTGACATTGCGGCGGTCGTCTGGTTCGGCTATGACAGGCCGTTCATGTCCCTGGGCAAGCACCAGGCCGGAGCTGGAATCGCAGCACCCGTATGGGGACACTATATGCGTGAAGTCTATAACGGCATGAGCGACCCCGTTTTCCCGGGCGAACCTCCCGGTACACACTATGCGCCGTCGTACGGTGGAGAGGGTGAAACAGGGACAATGAAGTCCATACTCGATGTCTACATGGAAAAAGAGGGCCTGAAGACCAAAGAATAATCGCCGGTCTATTATTTTATACTTGAATTCGCTCCCGCCTGTGCTATACTCTGAGCCTGTTTGTAATTATACCAAACATAAAACGGTACTGTTCAGTTTATCGCCGCGGGCGGTGAATCCTGGACGAAGGGGAGTATGGCCGGATGCTAACCTTTACGGCCTTCCTCCGAAGCGTTTTGTCGATGGCTGCATCGCTCTCTTCCCGTGCACCGGCATGGGGAGAAAGGCGGTATACGCGTCATTTTGCGTATCTTTCAAAAATTCGCGATCTATAATGGGGCTGGTTATTCCCCCTTTATAGGGAGAGGGCTATGTTCAAGGTCGGCGACAAGGTTGTCTACCCCATGCACGGGGTCGGAAGTATCGATGCGATCGAGAAAAAGGTAATTCTCGGGAAGAGGAACCAGTTCTATATGGTAACAATCATCAACAGCGGTATGAAGGTGATGATCCCGGTGGACAGGGCCAAGGAAATCGGTCTTCGATCAATCATTTCCAAGCGCGAGGTCAACAAGGTGCTCGAGCTGCTCAAAAAAAAGGAAGTCATCACCGAGGACGACTGGAAGCTCCGCTACCAGGGCAATTTTGACAAGGTGAAGAGCGGCTCCATCTATGAGGTCGGCGAGGTCGCCCGGGACCTTTACCGCAGGGGTAGGGAAAAGGAATTATCCATCATGGAACGCAAACTCTACGAGAACGCCTACCAGCTGGTTATTCACGAGATAGCGCTCGCAAAGAAGATCAACATCGAAGAATCCGGCAACCTGGTCTCCGAAGCCCTCTCGGCATAAACCGGGCGCATGCATCCGGCACGCATCCGGTTTCGGCGCATGGGGAAAAATAAAACGCCGGTGCCGACGGCGCCGATCCGGTGATCGGCCCATCCGTGACCGCCGTTACAAATTCAAGGAGTCATCCGGTATGATAGCTATTTTCAGAATTCTTTTTATCATTGCCTCGGTCGTTTTTACCTCGCTGTACTACATCGACGTATCCCTGCAGGCGGTTATTCTGGGCGGGCTCATTTCCGCAGTTGCCGCGCTCGCGATCATCATCGTAATCGAGTACGTATCCCATACCTTTTCCACGCGGATACTGCTGGCGGCGCTTCTGGGACTGTTCGTCGGGCTCATCTTCAGCCACCTTCTGGTCATCGCGTTCGCCTCGATGCCGCTGGCCATTTCGGCCGAATCGCAATCAGTCGTAAAGGCGCTCATCTACCACGTAATCGGATTCGCCACAATGCTTTTCTTCGTCATCAACAATGACAGCATCTCGCTGCTCGATTACATCATTCCCGAGAAAACCGAGGAGGGGAAGGAGAGCGGGATCGCCTACAAGATACTCGACACCAGCGTCATCATCGATGGTCGTATCGCCGATATATGCGATACCGGCTTCATCGAGGGCATACTGGTAATTCCGAACTTCGTCCTCAACGAACTGCAGATGATCGCCGACTCCGCCGATTCTATCAAGCGAAACCGCGGCAGACGCGGCCTCGACATCCTGAACAAGATGCAGAAAGACCAGACCATCATGGTGAAGATCTCGGACATGGACTTTCCTGAGATACACGAAGTCGACGCCAAGCTCGTCAAGATGGCCAAGGTTATGAAGGCAATGGTGATCACCAACGACTTCAACCTCAACAAGGTGGCCGAGTTCCACGGCGTCCGGGTCCTCAATATCAATCAGCTTTCAAACGCGCTCAAGCCGATCGTCCTCCCCGGCGAGGAGATGAAGGTCGCGCTTATCAAGGAAGGCAAGGACTCCAATCAGGCCATAGGTTACCTGGACGACGGCACCATGGTCGTGGTGGAAAACGGACGTCGGCGCCTCGGGCACGAGGTTGAGGTCATCGTAACCTCGGTGCTTCAGACAACGGCGGGGAGGATGATTTTTGCCCGTATCAGGGAAGACTGAGATAAAGGTGCTCGCGCTTTTCGGAAGCCCCCGCAAAACGGGGGCTTCGTCTACCCTTCATGAATCTCTTCTGGCGGCTCTCGGACCCGCGGAAATCAAACGTGTTTTCCTGTATGATGTTTCCATCCACCCCTGTACCGCCTGCGGACACTGTACAACCCGAAGGGAATGCGTTTTTAACGACGACATGACCCCTCTCTACGATGCCCTCGAAGAGGCCGATTTATTGTCGATTTCCATGCCGCTGTATTTTTCATCTCCACCCGGTCCCCTCAAGCTTTTCATCGACCGCAGCCAGGTTTTGTGGGAAAGCAGGCGGCGGGGGGAGCGAACCGGAAAACGACAGACAGGGAATCTGCTCTGCACGGGCGGTGCAAGCTACCGCAATATGTTCCTGCCCACGGTTACGATTATCCGGCATTTTTTCAACGCGCTGGAATTCGTTTATCGCAGGGAGGATTTTCTTCTGTGCGCGAATATGGAAGGACGTCATGCCGGCAATATACCCGAAAATTACCTCTCCGGCGCCCGGAAGCTTGGCGCCTCCTTTGGCCTGCGCCTTTCCCGGTAGCCGGGATAGTCCTTTTGCGGGTCAATTTCCGCCGAATTCCAAAACCACCAAACCAGTGTTTCTCTGCCCTCTAGCATTTCATCATTCGCCTGACCGGCGGTCTTTTCCTGGTTAATATCGGCGCACTTCCTTTCGATAATAAAAGTAAAGAAACGGGGCACAAGCATGCAATTGATTGTCGAACTCCAGGTTAAAGTCACCACAGGATCGCTCGGCGCGTTTACCGACGATCTTTACCGGCACGGGTGCCGGATTCAACGGCTTCACATGAAAGAAAGCGCCGAGGGACGCGAGATATACGATACGGAAATCATATATTCCGATCCCGATGCATACGAGGCCTTTCTTGCCGGCGCAACGGCGTCCCGCGACGACTACCAGATCGAAAGCGAACGGAACGTCCTGGAGGATTCGATTGCCGGGGGATTACTCAATGTCTCCGGAAAGATGCCCATTGAAAACCAGGCCGATTACGAGATTCGCCTGCTAGGATCGGCTGCGCTCATGCGTGAGCAGATACTCAAGGGGAGGGGTGACCACTGCAGCGGCATTTTAAGGAC